>JACMKK010000033.1 GCA_014380115.1 Luteimonas sp.
AGGTCGAGCGCAACCGTCTCGTCGACCGCGCGCACGCGGCGCTTGAGGTTGCCCGGCATCACCCGCTCGAGTTTGGCCTGCGCGCTGGCGACCGCGGGTGCGGCGTCGGCGAGGCCGAGTCCGCGCGCAGCAAGCAGGCCGACCGATAAGGCCAATGCCTCATCGTCGGTGAACATCATCGGCGGCAGCTTGAAGCCCGCGACCAGCAGGTAACCGCCGTGGCGGCCGCGCTCGGTGGTGATCGGGATGCCGAGTTCCTCCAGCATCGCGATGTAGCGCCGCAGCGTGCGCCCGTCGACGCCGATCCGCGCGGCCAGCGCCGAGCCGCTCATGCGGCCTTGCGCCTGCAGCAGTTCGAGCACGGCGAGCACGCGGGTGGTGGGTCGCTCCATGGCGCGCATCGTAGCAATCAATTAGGGCCGATATCGTCCTAATTAGGTTTTAGCCTTGTCCGTGGCGGGCCATGGCGGTGCCGCAGGAGCAGGTGGATGGGACACGGCATCGGACAGTCGGAACGCGCTTTCAGAGATCCTTTTGGTGCTCGTCATTCTCGCGCGGGCGGGAACCCAGTGGCTTTGATCTCCCCACGTCTCAATTCACTGGGTCCCCGCCTTCGCGGGGATGACGATTTTATTGTTCAAGGCTTTAAGCACCTTCGGGTGCGCCTGGCAGCGGTTGTCGGCGGCTTGCTGGCGATGCTGTCCGTCGGTCATGCCGGCGCGGCGGCGCCTGAGAAACCAGCGACGCATCCCGGGCATGCGACGACCGCCTGCTGCCCCATCGTCGAACTGCGGCAATACACCCTGTATCCCGGCACGCGCGATGCCTTCATCCCGCTGTTCGAAAGCACGTTCATCGAGAGCCAGGAAGCCGTCGGCATCGTGCTCACCGGCCTGTTCCGCGACATCAACGACGCCAACCGCTTCGTCTGGATGCGCGGCTTCGACAGCATGCAAGCCCGCCTCAAGGCGCTCACCGATTTTTACTACGGTCCGGTCTGGCAGGCGCACAGGGGCCAGGCCAACCCGATGCTGTACGACAACGACAACGTGCTGCTGCTGCATCCGGCCGCGACCGGCAGCGGCTTCGTCGTCGACGCCGGCAAGCGGCCGGCCGTCGGCGACCGGCCCGTTCGCAACGACTTCGTCGTCGGCACGATCTATTACTTCGAACAGCCGGTGCCCGAGGCGTTCGTCGCGCAATTCGAGCAGGAGTTCAAGCCCTTGTTCGAGAAGAGCGGCGCGCGCGTGCTCGCGAGCTACGTGTCGGAGAAGAGTCCGAACACGTTCGAACGCCTGCCGGTGCGCGAGCAGGACAACGTGTTCGTCTGGTTCGCAGGCTTCGCTGATCGCCAGGCCTACGACCAATACATCGACAGGCTGGGACGCGACGAGCGCTGGAACGGCGGGCTGTTCGCGAGCCTCAACAAGGCGCTGCAGCGGCCGCCGGAAACGCTGATGCTGCAGCCGACCGCGCGTTCGCTGGTCGGGCATTGACGACCAGTCGATCGGTCACCCGCCGACGCCACGCTGCCTTGCTGCAAACCACATTGCCCAATCAGGAATCGCCCATGAATATTCGCGCGCGCCGCACCGTTGCCTACATAGTCCTCGCCGCAGCATGGCCGCTCGCCGCGAGCAATGCCTTGGCCAACACGGGAACTTCCATGGAACAGATTCCGGCATCGATTTCCGCCCATACGGACCACAGCCGCGACTTCGATTTCCTGCGCGGTCACTGGTATGTGCGCAATAAGCGCCTGTTGAAGCAGCTCCAGGGATCGAATGATTGGACGGCTTCGAGCGGGACGCTGATCGGGATGCCGCTGCTGGAAGGCATGGGCAACTACGACGAATTGCGTTCCGACGATACCGGGCCGCTCGGCGTCTCGATCCGTTTCTACGACAAGCAGGCGCGGCGATGGAGCGACTACTGGGTCGCGCACCGCGATGGCGTGCTGCAGCCGGCGGTGTTCGGCGCCTTCGCCGATGGCGTGGGCATGTTCGAGGGCGAGGACACTCTTGACGACAGACCGATCCGCGTGCGCCAGCTGTGGACGGGTATCGGCACCGCCACGCCGCGCTGGGAACAGGCGTTCTCCGGCGACGGCGGCAGGACATGGGAGACCAACTGGGTAATGGATTTCTCGCGTACGCCCGTGCACTGATCCACCCCGCAACGCGACCCAATCAACGAGGCGGCAATGGATCAGACGACGCACCTGTGGCTGTTTTTCGTGATGGTGTTCGGCGTGGTGCTGTTGCCAGGCCTCGACATGGCCTTCGTGCTGGCGAGCGCCCTGGTCGGCGGCCGGCGCTCGGGACTGGCCGCGACCGCCGGCATCATCGCCGGCGGCATCTGCCACGTGACGCTGGGTGCGCTCGGCATCATGGCGGTGCTGAAACTGTTCCCGGCCGCGTTCAACGTGGTGCTAATGGCCGGCGCGGTCTACATCGCATGGATCGGCTGGTCGCTGTTGCGCAGCCGTGCGGCTTTCGGTGCGGTGCAGACGCAGGTCGCGCGTCCGTCGCAAGCGGCGACATTCCGGCAGGGCATGCTGACCAACCTGCTCAATCCGAAGGCCTACCTGTTCATGCTGGCGATCTTCCCGCAGTTCCTGAAGCCCGATTACGGAGCGTTGTGGGTGCAGGCGATCGTGCTGTGGCTGATCATCGCCGCGACCCAGGCGCTGGTCTATGGCGGTATGGCGTTGGCCGGGGACCGCGTGCGCGACTGGTTGGAGCAGCGCCCGGATGCGAACCTGTTGCTCGCACGCATCGTCGGCGCCGTGTTGCTGGCGATGGCGCTGCTGACGGGGATCGAGGGCTGGCGACTGGCGTGAGGACCAGTCAGTGCCCGTGCATGCGCTCTCGACAGCCTTGCGGGCAGGCTGGGGCATCCCGCAGGAGGGCAAGCGCATGCACAGCAAGTCGTTACGTTTCGGCGAGGGCTTCCGGGTCGCGTTTTCGGTGCGCAAGGCGCAGGCCGCTGAGATGGTCATCGCGCCCGGCGACAGCGAGGGCGATGCCGACAACTATCATCGCGGCGCGGATCAGTGGCTGTACGTCGTAGCGGGAACGGGCGTGGCGATCGTCGAGGGTCGGCGCACCGCGCTCAAGGCCGGCAAGCTGCTGGTGATCGAGCGCGGCGAGCGGCACGAGATCCGCAACACCGGCCGCAGCGTATTGAAGACACTGAATTTCTACTCTCCGCCTGCGTTCGACGGCAATGGCGATCCACTCGGGCCGGGTCGGAAGCGAAAGCCGTCGTAGCGATTCATTCCGCCGCGCCCTTGGCCTCCGAGGCGCCCAGCACTTCCGGATGCTGCAACGGCCGCGCCCGTCCCAGCAGCGGGTGCACGAGCACGGCCAGCAGGATGATCGCGACGCCGACGTAGAACACCGGCGTCAGTTCGCGCTGTTCGTTGAGTAGCACGATCGCGAGCAGGATCGCGTACACCGGCTCGAGGTTGACGGCGAGCTGCGCCGAGAACGCGCTCATGTGGCGCAACGCGACCAGCGACAGCGCGAACGGGAACAGCGTGCAGGCCAGCGCCAGCAGCAACAGGTAGGACGCGTCGCGTGCGCCGGGCAGCACCAGCAGGTCGCCGGCGAAGGCCGGGAACAGCACCGGCATCAGCGGCGCCAGCAACGTCAACGCCAGCGTCCCGGCGCCGAGTTCGATCGCGGTCACCGTCAGTGCATCGCCGTGCTCGACCAGGCGCTTGTTGAGCGAGGAGAACAGCGCGACGAAGACCGCCGACACGGCACCGACCGCTATTCCGATGCGCATGCCGTGCGGGACGCCGCCGACGACCAGCGCCACGCCCGGCAGCACCGCGATGCCGAGCGCGAGTTCGCGCTTGGAGAAGCGCGTGCGCGTGAGCCACGGTTCGACCAGCGCCGTGAACACCGTCGCCAGCGCAATGCAGGTCGCGGCCACGGACGCATTCGCCAGCTTGATCGCGCCATAGAACGTTAGCCAGTGCAGCGCCACGAGCACGCCGATGCCGGCGTATGACAGCAGCAGCTTGCGCGGCATCGCGCGCAGGTTGCGCCAGACGCGCGGCAACAGGGCCAGCGCGACCACCACGATCAGCATCCGCCACCACACCAGCGGCAAGGCCGGGAGTGAGATCAGCTTGCCGAGGATGGCGGTGAAGCCCCACAGCAGCACGCAGAAATGGATCTGGTACTGGGCTTTGGTGGTGGGGGTCATCGGCATGCGTGCATTATGAGTGCGGGGGCTGCTTTTCAGCTTCCTCCCCTGCGAATGCAGGGGAGGGTTAGGGAGGGGTTGCGTAGTATCCCGCGAGCCCAAAGGCACCCCATCCCAACCTTCCCCTGCAGTCGCAGGGGAAGGAGCTGACGCATCGCACCTTGGTTGTTCCCTGGAGTCTTGTTCCCATGCAGCCGAACCAGGAAAACGACGGACATTTTCGCTGGCTCGCAGCGCTAACCTGCATCGTGTCGCTCGCCTCGCTGCTGCTGCAGTACGTGATCCTCATCCGCGGCACGCTCGACACCGTGGGGCCGGCGTTCGCGACGGTGCGCTTCTTCAGTTACTTCACGATCCTGAGCAACGTGCTGGTGGTGCTGGTCACGTCGACTGCGGTAGCGACGACGAAAGCGCACGCAACTCGTTTTTTCGCGCGCGCGGATGTCCGCGGCGCGGCCGCGCTCTACATCGGCGTCACCGGCACGATCTACTTCAC
Organism: Luteimonas sp.; assembly: GCA_014380115.1. GTDB lineage: Bacteria > Pseudomonadota > Gammaproteobacteria > Xanthomonadales > Xanthomonadaceae > Luteimonas. The sequence continues at coordinate 4,715 of JACMKK010000033.1, forward strand.
GATCCTGCGCCATCTGTGGCAGCCGCAGGGCGCGCAGTGGTGGGCCGATACGGGGCTGCATTACGCCACGCCGCTGTTGTACCTGGCGTGGTGGGTGCTCGGCGCAAGCCACGGCGCGGTGCAATGGCGCGATGTCGCGCGTTGGCTGCTGTTCCCGCTGGCCTATCTGCTGTGGAGCTTTGCGCGTGGCGCCTGGGTGCACGAGTATCCGTATCCCTTTATCGATGTCGATGCGCTGGGCTGGGCGCTGGTGCTGCGTAACGCGGCCGGCGTGCTGTTGGTGTTCACGGCGCTCGGCGCGATCTTGGTCGCGGTCGACAGGCGATTGCGGCTGCGGCTTGGGTGATCAAGGCGTGGTGTTCGCTTCGCTCAACAACCAGTCCGCGAATGCCCGCGCCGCCGGCCGCAGGCGCCGATGCGCCGGATATACGACGAAGTAGGCGTAGCGCGACGGCATCACCGGGCCGGGCAGCCGCACCACGCGTCCGCTGGCGAGATAGGGCGCTGCGATCTGTTCGCGCGCCAGGGCCGCGCCGAGACCGTGCGCGGCGGCATTCAGCGCATCGGTGCTGTCGCTGAAGGTGTACATCTCCCGGAAGCGCGCGCCGTGCACGCCGGCAAGGCGGAACCAGTCGTGCCAACCCTGCCGCGCCAGGTCGGAAATCAACGGCAACGCGGCGATCTGGGCGGCATCGCGGACGCGCGCGAAGCCGGGCATGGTCGTCGCGGCCACCGGGAACATGGCGTCGTCCATCAGCGGATGCGCAGTGAGTCCCGGCCAGTGCCCCGGGCCGTGGCGGATGCCGAGATCGGGGCCGCCGTCGTCGAAACGGGTCAGTGCGATTTCGGTGTCGACAATGAGCCGAATCTGGGGATGCAGCGCCGCGAACCGGTGCAGGCGCGGCACCAGCCAGGTGTAGGTCAGCGAATGCAGCGTGGCGATGCGGACGCGGTCGTGATCCTCGCTGGCAACGCGCAGCCCGCGCAGCACGCCTTCGATGTCGGCCATCGCGCTGCCGGCGGCATCGGCGAGCTGGCGTCCTTCGGCGGTCAGGGCCACGCCGCGCGCGTGGCGCTGGAACAGCACCACGCCGAGCCTGCCCTCGAGCTTGCGGACGTGGTGGCTGACGGCGCTCGCGGTCAGGTTCAGCTCCTCGGCAGCGTGCGCGAAATTTTGGTGGCGCGCGGCCGATTCGAACGCGGCCAAGGCCGGTAGCCAGTCGGATCGGAGTGCCATATCGAGCCCCAAATCTGGTTTGTGTCTGACCCGGAAAGTATGCGCTTGTGGTGTTTTGTTGCGCTAGCACAATGACTGTCTACCAAAAGCCAGATTGCACGGCAGCGGAGGACGGAGCCATGGGCCGGATCGAAACATTGCGCGACCATCGCGCCGCGCTCGTCGACGCGGTGACGGCCGTCGAAGTCGGTCCGGGCTGCCTGCGCCGCGACCTGCCCGGTCATGACAGCGTGCGGGTCTGGGTGGTCGACATGGCGCCGGGCAGCGAATGGCCGCAGGTCGATCACCATCCGCTGGGCGAGTCCTATTTCGTCGCCAGCGGAGAGTTGATCGAAGGTGAGCAGCGCTATCCGGCGGGAACCCATGTCTGGTTTGCGCCCGGCAGCAGCCATCGGCCCAGAACCGAACAGGGCGTGCGCCTGTACGGTTTGAATCCTGTTGCTGCGATCGCGATAGGGCAGCAGGGGTGAAGTCCGTGCATCGCGGCCGACGCAGGTTGCTTGTGGGTGCTGCCGCATTCGCGGCGGGATCCGTGTTGCCGATGGGGCTGGTTTCAGCAGCGAGCGCGATCGATCCGGCGTCCGGGTTGCGCGCGCAGCGGCTTGCCTGGGCGGGCGTGCGACTGCAACTCGGCACGGGCAATCTTTATCTCGACCCCTTGCTCGATCCGAAGGTCTGGGGGCCGGCGCTGCCCGATTCGCTGGTGCCCATCGATCCGCCGGCCGAGGGCAGCCGGTATGTCCTGGTGACCCACCGCCATCCCGATCACTTCGATCCGATCGCGATACGGCAGGCGCTCGGTGAAACCGGCACGCTGGTTTGCACTGCCGACGCGGCGTCGGCTGCGGCCTCTGCGGGTTTTCGCGTACGCCTCGCCTCGCTCTACGAGCCGTTGTTGCTGGGCGACTTCACCGTTACCGCGGTGCCTGCGTCGGACGGCTACGGAGATCCGCAGGTGTCCTGGGTGGTGAGTGGAGGCGGGCGGCGCATCCTTCATGGCGGCGACACGCTTTGGCACGGCGCGTGGTGGCAGATCGGCCGCCAGTACGGCCCGTTCGATGCGGCGTTCCTGCCGATCAACGGGGCGCGCTTCGGTTGGCGCAAACCGGTCAGCGACGTGCCCGCGGTGCTCACGCCGCAACAGGCCGTCGCTGCGGCCGTAGTGCTGAATGCGCGGTTGCTCGTGCCGATCCATTACGGCATCAAGGCATCGGCGGAATACACCGAGATTGCCCGACCGGATATCGAATTGCGCGAGGCGGCACGGGCGCGCGATGTCGCGGTGCAGATCTTGCATCCCGGCGATTGGCTGGACTGGACAGCAGCCGGGCGGAATTGACGCTGCCGGCGCTGATGCGATCATCATTGCCTCGAATTGAATCCTGCGGAAACCTGGAAGCCTTGCCCATGTCGACCTCCTCCAATTGCGAATCGCTGCCTTCGGTCGCACCGCTGGCTTCCGTGCGCGCGTGGCTGACGCCGCTCGAACTCGGCGTGCTCGGCGCGATCTGGGGCGCATCCTTCCTGTTCATGCGCGTCGCGGCGAACGATTTCGGGGCCGTGCCGCTGGTCGAGATGCGGCTAGCGCTCGGTGCGATCGTGCTGCTGCCGTTCCTGTGGCGTGCACGGGCGTCGTTTCCGCCGAAACTGTGGCCGAAACTCGCGCTGATCGGCCTGATCAATTCGGCGATTCCGTTCGTGCTGTTCGCATGGGCCGCGCAGCGCGCGCCGGCCGGCGTGGGCGCGATCGCCAACGCAATGACGGTGCTGTTCACCGCCCTGGTCGGATTCCTGTTCTTCGGCGAGAAGATCGGAATGAAGCGCGCCGTTTCCCTGTTCGTGGGCTTTGCCGGCGTGGTGGTGCTGGCCAGCGGCAAGATCGCCGGCGCCAGCATCGGTTGGGCGGTAGCGGCGGGCACCGGCGCGGCTTTCCTGTACGGCATCGGCATCAACCTGGTGCGCCGGCATCTGACCGGCTTGCCGGCGGCGGCGGTCGCGGCCGCCACGCTCGGCAGCGCCGCGTTGCTGATGCTGCCGTTCGCGATCGTGCAATGGCCGCAGCACGCGATTCCGGCCAGGTCGTGGCTATCCGCGGCCATGCTCGGCGTGCTCTGCACGGGCATCGCCTTCGTGCTGTATTACCGCCTGATCGCCCGCATCGGCGCCAGCCGCGCGGCGACGGTGACCTATCTGATCCCGCTGTTCGGCGTCGCCTGGGCGTGGCTGCTGCTCGGCGAGCCGTTGACGCTGACCATGGGCATCGCCGGCGCGCTGATCCTCGGCAGCGTCGCGCTCAGCCAGCGCGCCGCGCGCTGAGCGGGGCGCCGCAGCACATGGCACAGCATCGGGCCCGCTTCGATTTCGAGATCGAGTTCACCAATGGTGGCGGCATCCAAGGGCAGGATTTCCGCCTCGACATCGCCGGCGACGACGACGACATCACCGACGCCGAGCTCGTCGACTACATCGTGCGCGACCTGCGCCTGCTGATGGTGGGCAAGGCACGCATCCTCAACAAGGAAATCATCGTCGAGCCGCACAAGCGCAGGGCGGATGCGGCCGAACGCCCGCGGTGCGTGTACATCGATCTCAGCCACGTCATCGAGGATGGCCTGGTCACGTACCCCGGCTTGCCGGCAGCGCGCATCTGCGACTACCTCAGCCGCGAGCGCTCGCGCGATATCTACGTGGCGGGAACCGAGTTCCAGATCGCGCAGATCGACATCGTCGCGAACACCGGCACCTACCTCGACTGCCCGTCCCATCGCTACGAACACGGCAAGGACCTGTCCCAGATCGAGCCGGAAGCGTTCGCCGACCTCGAAGGCATCGTGATCCGTGCCGATCATCGCGAGGTGCGCGCCATCGATGCGTCGTGGTTCCGCAACAAGGAGATCCGCGGCCGTGCGGTGCTCGTGCAGACCGGCTGGGACGCGTACTGGACCACGGTCGACTATGCCCGCCAGCATCCGCACCTCACCGAAGACGCGGCGCTGTACCTGCGCGATTGCGGTGTCCGCCTGGTCGGCATCGATTCGATGAACATCGACGACACCAGCCGCGACGAGATCGATGGCAAGGCGCGGCCTGTGCATTCGATCCTGCTCGGTGCCGAGATCCTGATCGTCGAGCACCTGTGCAATCTCGGCGCCGTGCCGGACGAAGGTTTCAGTTTCAGCGCGATCCCGCCGAAGCTGCGCGGCGTCGGCACCTTCCCGGTGCGGGCGCTGGCGACGCTGCGCTGATCCGCTACGCGGCCGGTGCACAAGGCCTCCTGCCTTGCGATGCCGGATCATCCGCAGAATCAACCTTTGTCGCTTGTTCCGGCGAGAGGAACCGCTGCATCACTGATCGGATCGACGGCCGTCACGGTCTGCGCGTAGCGGCCCTGTGCGCGCGCCAATCCGGCACCGGTCGCCGCCCAGGCCAGGGCGATCAACGCGCCGAGCAGGGCCGCAATGGCGGGCTGTTGCGCGAGCAGGTCGACGCCGGTCTTGACCCAACCGCTGACCGCATCGGCGCCGCGGTAGACGACGGTGTCGTTGAAGTTCTTGGCTTTGTACTTCGCCTCAGGCGCGACGACCGTGTAGAGCATCTCGCGGCCTGGCCGCACGAACGCGTATTCGCCGGCGCGCCTGGCCACCATCACCACCGCGAGCACGGCGAACGTCGGTGCCAGCGCCAGCCACAGGAACCCGGCCGCCGTGGCCAGCGGCACCGCGACCAGCAGCACGCCGACGCCCATGCGTTGCGCAAGGCGTCCGGTGAGGAACAACTGCGACAAGATCGCGAGCGTCTGCACGATCACGTCGATGGTGCCGAACACGCGCGTCTGATCGGTTTTCAGCGGGAAGGTCGCCTCGACCAGGCGCGCCTGCTCGAAGTACAGGAACGTGCTGACGCTGGCCAGCAGCAGCACGAACAGCGCGATGCCGAGCAGGTACGGCGAGCGCAACACGTCGGTGGCGCCCGCGAACGGACTGCCGCCGAGCGGTTTTTCGCGGCCCGCGGCCGCGAAATCCGGGATGGGTCGTGCATCGCGCCAACGCTGCACGAGACGGGCGGCGAACGCGGACGCGATCAACAACAGCGCCGACAGGAACAGCAGGCCGGAATGCCCGATCGGCCCGACCAGGATGACGCCGAGCAAGGGACCGACGAGCCCGCCGGCGCTCAGGCCAGCCGCCATCAGCGCGAACAGCCGCTTGGCCTGTCCGACCGCGAACACGTCCACCAACACGCTCCAGGCGACCGACAGCGCGATCAGGTTGAACACCGACAACCAGATATAGAAAGCACGCGCGAGCCAGACATTGTCCGGCCACGCCTGGAAGCCGAGCGCGAACACGACCAGGTTGGATGCGAAAAAGCCGAACACCCAATGCAGGATGCGCCGTCGCCGCACGCGCGCAGCGATCCACCCGAACAAGGGCATCGCCGCCAGCGTCGCCACGAAGGTGCCGGTGAACAACCATTGCAGGTTGTCGACGCCACCGGTGATGCCCATCGTCTCGCGCACCGGCCGCAACATGAAATAGCCGGCGAACAAAAGGAAGAACATCGAGAAGCCGGCCACGACCGGTGCGACTTCGTCGTCTTCGACGTTGAACGATCTTGTCAGCCAGCGGCGCAGCATGTTCGCGGTGACTCTCCTCTCAGCGATGGTTTTTCAGTTGTCATTCCCGCGAAGGCGGGAACCCAGCGACTTCGCCTTTAGCAAGCGCGCGAGGACGAGTCTTGCGGCGAAACACGCGAGCGATGAAAACTCGTGGAGTACGAAGTGAAAGCCAAAGTCGCTGGGTTCCCGCCTTCGCGGGAATGACGGTGCGGCGGTTCTGCCGTGCGGCGCCGCGCACGCATCAGCCCAATGCCGCCACCAGTGCCGCGCGTTGCTTTTCGTCGAGCAGCGCGCCGACGCCCGCCTTCAGATTGTCGGTCTGGTTCTTCGGCTTCGACGTCGCCGGGATCACCACCGTTACCGCCGGCTGGCTGATCGCGAATTTCAGGAACAGCTGCGCCCACGAATCGGCGCCGACTTCCCTGGCCCAGTCCGGCACCGGCTTGTCCTTGACCTGTCCGAACAGGCGCCCATCCTCGAACGCGCGGTTGATCATCACCGCAACGCCGAGGTCCTGCGCCAGCGGGAAGATCGTCTTTTCCGCGCCGCGCGACACCGGCGAATAGTTGATCTGCACGAAATCAGGCTTGAGCCGGCGCATGAGGTCCGCCAGTTCCGCCTGCGCGCCTTCCTGGTAATGGGTCAGGCCGACGTACTTGACCTTGCCCTGCTGTTTCAGCTCGCGTGCGAGCGCGAGTTGGGTGTCGGTATCGCGCAGGTTATGTACCTGCAGCAGCTCGACCTTGTCGGTGCGCAGGCGGCGCAGTGAGTCGTTGAACTGCGCCAGGCCTTCGTCGCGCCCGCTGACGCCGGACAGCTTGGTGGCCAGGAAGATGCGCGCGCGCGACTTCGCTTCGGCGAGCAGGTCGCCGAGCACGTCCTCGGCGCTGCCGTAGGTCGGCGCGGTATCGATGACGGTGGCGCCGGCTGCGATGAAGCGCTTGAGCACTTCGCGCAGCGGGTCGCGCTCGGCAGGCGATGCGCCGACCTCAAAACTGCCCGAGGTGCCCATGCCGATTACCGGGATCTTCTCGCCGCTGGCGGGAATCGCGCGCGTGATCAGCGTGCCGCTGAAAGGCGTCTCGGCGGGCGTCTCGGCGGGCGGCGCGGCGGTGGACGCGGATGGCACGGGCGTTTCCTGGCTGCAGGCAGCCAGCGGGGTCAGGGCGATGGCTGCCGCGGACAGGGCGCTGGCGGCGATGAAGTCACGGCGCGTAGTCATGGCGCACTCCTGGGAGAGGTCGGCCGAGGTTGTCGCAACATCGTTTAAGGCGGCGTGAGCCGACAGTGCCGAATGGCATGCCGGATGCTTGTCGCCATCGCTCCTACGAGGCCAGATGCCGCAGCAAGGTCATGGCAGCGGCCGGATTGCGTTCTTTGGCCGCGCTGATGAAATACAGAAATACATCACGCGGCTGTGCCGTTGGATCCGCCGGCGCTTCGATCCGCGGCAGGTCGTCCGGTTCGCCGCCATGCGCCCAGGTGCGTGCCCGTTGCGCCCAGCGAACCAGGTCGTTGTCGTCGTACCCGCTCGCGACTTCGGCCCGCGCGCGCATCAGGCGCGCGTAGACGAAATCCGCGGTCAGGTCGGCGAACGATGGATGGTCGGGCGAATCGGTGAACACCGTGGCGCAGCCGTGCCCGCGCGCCAGCGCGAGGAAAGCGGCATCGACGAATGCAGGATCGCGCACGTCGAGCACATGCCGCAGAGTCCGTCCACCGGCGGTCTTCGGCAACAGGCCGAGGAAGGCAGTGAAATCCTCCCGCTGCAGGCGCGTGCCCTGGTCGAACTGCCATACCAGCGGACCGAGCCTGTCGCCGAGTTCGACGATGCCGCCGACGAAATCCTCGATCTGCGGCCCGGTCTTCGCCAGCGTGCGCGAGGCCATGATGCGTTTCGGCGCCTTGGCCGAGAACTCGAATCCGGGCGGCGTCTCGTCGCGCCATTTGCGGTAGGTCTCCGGCTTCTGCGTGCCGTAATACGTCCCGTTGATTTCGATCGCGGTCATATGGCGGCTGGCGTATTCCAACTCGCGCCGCTGCACCAGGCCGGCCGGATAGAAGTTGTTGCGCCAGGGCGCGAAGGTCCAGCCGCCGATGCCGACGCGGATGCCGTCGACCGGGCGGGGCAGCGTGGTGAACTGTCCGGCCGGCTCGGCCGAGGCGCCTGGCTTGCTATTCCGTGTCGCGTTCATGCGGTCAACGGTGGCCCGGAGCGGAGGGCCAAGGCTAACAGCCCATGCGGCTCTGCGAAGTCCATCCTGCCGGGTACGGCGCAGCGGGCGTTGTGGAAAATGGTGCCAGCGGCCATCCTGAGGCGGTCGTGAGGGAATGAACGTCGCACGCTGTGCTAGCGTCTACGTCACTCGCGTTGGAGGCACGGGGGCTTCGACGAGCTTGAAAGTGGAAGAGCGCAGGGTCGCAGTCGGCGACCTCCTGGTCGGAATGTATGTCTGTCGGCTCGATCGCGACTGGGCGGCGACGCCGTTCCCGTTGCAGGGCGTGGCGATCCGCTCCGCAGACGACATCGCCGCCTTGGCCGAATACGCCCGCTATGTCTTCATCGATATCGAGATGGGGCTCGGTCCGCCGGACAAGCCTCTTGCCACGCTCGCCCCGTCGCAGCCGCGCACGGAAGCGGATATCCGCAAGTTGCCTGGACGCATCGTCTACCACGATACGGCCGCGTTCGACGATGAACTGCCGCGGGCGCGCGAGGCGCAGGGCAAGGCCGCCGAATTCGCCGGCAGGATCCTGGATGACGTCCGCAAAGGGCGCGAGATCCCCGCCGACGACGTCCGCCGCGCGGTGGAACCATTGGTCTGCAGCATCCTACGCAACAACGATGCCTTCTTCTGGATCGAAAGCCTGCGCAAGCGTGATGCCTACGACTACAGCCATGCCCTCAACTGCAGCGCGCTCGCGGCTGCATTCGGACGCCACGTCGGTTTTCCCGAAGATGTCCTCGGCGACCTGGCCAGCGGCGGCCTGTTGCTCGATGTCGGCAAGCTGCGCATCGATGGCGGCTTGTTCGCGCGCAGTGGTCCGTTGACCGACGACGAAACGGTGCAGGTGCGGCGCCACGTCGAACTTGGGCTGCAGGCGGTCGACAGCAGCGATCCGCTGCCGCTGCATGTCCAGGACATGATGCGCACGCATCACGAGCGCGAGGACGGCAGCGGCTATCCGAACGGCCTCACGGGCGGCCAGATCCCCTTGCTGGGGCGGATCGCGGCAGTGATCGACTCCTACGACGCCATGACCAGCCACCGCAGCCACCGCAAGGCGGTCGGCAAGCATGTGGCGCTGCAGGAGCTCTATCGGGCGCGCGGCACGCTCTATTCCGCCGAGATCGTCGAGCAGTTCATGCAATGCCTGAGCGTATACCCGACCGGCTCGCTGGTCGAACTCAGCAACGGCCAGGTCGCCGTGGTCATGGCGCAGAACGCGGCGCGGCGCCTGTGGCCACGGGTCATGCTGTTGACCACGCCCGACAAGCGGCTCGCCGAGCAGTTCCTGGCGCTTGATCTGATGGCGCAACCTGGCGACAAGGCCGGGCACCTGCGCATCGCCAACACACTGGAGGTCGGTGCCTACGGCCTCGATCCGGCCGAGCTGTACCTGTGAGCCAGATCGTTGGCTGGCGTCCGTGCTGAACCGCGTCGCTTTGTTCGCCGCGCTCGATGGGCGCATCGCGGAAGCCGCGCGCACGGGCCGGATCCTGGGCGTGCTGATGCTGCGCACGCAGCGCATGCGAGAGTTCGACCTGCTGTTCGGCTACGAAGCGGGCGAACGCGTCGCCAGTGCCATGCGCATCGCGCTCGATGGTGCCCTGCGGACCGTCGACGAAGTCGTGCAGATCGGCGAATGCGACTTTGCGATGATCCTGCCGGACCTGCACGATCGCAACCATGCGGCGCTTGCCGCGGCCAAGCTGGTGCGGACGCTGCAGTTGCCGCTCGATATCGAAGGCCGGCAGTTCCTCGCGCCTGCGGCGATCGGCGCGGCGGTCTATCCCGATGACGGCGCCGACGCCGACCTGCTCTGCCGCCATGCCGACATCGCCTGCGCGGAGGCGGCATCCGGCAGCGAGCGTTTCGCGCTGTACGCGTCGCCGGAACTTCCCGATGCATTCGCGCACGGCGATCTGCGCGATGCGATCGTCCGCAACCAGCTGCTGCTGTTTCTGCAGCCGATCGTCGCCTTGCAGGGCGACCGGGGCGCGCGCGCCGAGGCGCTGTCGCGCTGGACGCATCCGCTGCACGGCGCGATCGCGCCGGAGGCGTTCATCCAGGTCGCCGAGCAGACCGGTCTCATTTCCGAGCTCACACGCTGGAATTTCAACGTCGCGCTGCGTCACGCCGCGCAGGCGCGCGATCGCGGCCATCCGCTGGCGTTGTCGTTGAATGTCTCGATCGCAGTGCTGCAGCAGCCCACGTTCGTCGAGCAGGTGCTCGGCATGCTGCGCTTCTGGAACGTGCCGACCGAGCTGGTGACGCTCGAGGTGACCGAATCCGGCCTGATGCGCGACCTCGCGCACTGCGAACGCATGCTGCGGCAGCTGCGCGACCATGGCTTCGGCATCGCGATCGACGATTTCGGCACGGGCTATTCTTCGATGGCCTACCTCAAGCGACTGCCGGCGACCGAACTGAAGATCGACAAGACCTTCGTGCTCGACATGACGCGCGACGCGCGGGTCGTCAAGCTGGTGGGCTCGATGATCGACCTGTCGCATCATCTCGGCCTCGAAGTCGTGGCCGAGGGCGTCGAGGATGCCGAGACGTTGGCGCTGCTGCGCGGACTCGGATGCGACCATGCCCAGGGCTACTACACGGGTCGACCGCTGCCCGCCGAGGCGGTGCTCGCCGCCCTGGAGTCGGGCGCGCGGTACTGACGGCATTCCGCTCCTTCCCCCCGTCCAGCGGGGGAAGGAGCGCATGTACGGGCTGTCCGATTGTTCTACTTGATCGGCTCGTCGAGCATCAGCTGACGCACGAACCGCACCGGCGGCGCACCGTAGGACAGCACCTTGTCGTTGTAGGCCTTGGCGTTGAACTGCGCGCCGAGCTTGGCTTCCATCGCCTTGCGCAGGTCGAAGTGCTCCTGCGCACCGACGAAATAGGTCGGCAGCTGCGCCGAGGTGAGCTGGACGCGCTTCCATTTCCCGGCGGCCTCGCGCTCCTGCTGGAAGGTCTGCCGCACCATCAGGTTCATCGCCTGCTGTTCGCTCCAGCCGTCGACATGCACGCCCTGGTCGAGGATCGAGTTCGACACCGCGCGCAGGTAGAACTTCAATTGCATGAGGCGGAACAGCGGATCGTTGTCGAGGTAGCCGGCGTCGGCCATCATGTCCTCGGTGTACACCGCCCAGCCTTCGGCGAACAAACCCGAACGCAGCACGGCGCGCAGCGTCGACGGGAACTTCGCCGAATGCACGCCCTCGAGGTAGTGCCCCGGCATCGCCTCGTGGATCGACAACAGGTGGATCATGCGGTTGTTGTATTCGCGCAGGAACGAATCGACCTGCTCGGGCGTCCAGTCATCCGGGATCGGCGAGATGGCGTAGTAGGTGTCGAGCCCCTTGTCGAGCGGACCGGGCGAATCGCAGTAGGCGACCGAGACGCCGCGCTGGAATTCCGGCATCAGGATGATCTTTACCGGATCGTCCGGCACCGTGACCAAGTCCTTGGCACGCGTGAACGCGGTAGCCTCGGCGAGCGTCTGCTTGGCGAAGTCGACGACCTTGTCGCGCGCCGGCTTCTCGGCATAGGCCAGTTCCAGCGCCGCCTCGATCGCCTTCTGCTGTTGCTCGTCGCTCGGCGTTGCCGGCATTTCTGGCGCATCGGGCTTGTCCTTGAGCACCGTCTGCGCGATGCCGTACATCTGCTCGCGCACGCGCTTGAGTTCGGCTTCGGCGCGCTGCTTGATCTCGGCGCGCGACAACGCCGAGTTCAGCGAGAACTGCAGCTTCTCGTCGTAGAGCTTCTGGCCGATGCGGAAATCGCCCTTCGCGTTCGGCACCAGGGTCTTGTCGAGCCAGGCCTGCTGCTCGGCGACGGCTTTCTTCAGTCCGTCGACGGCGGCATCGAGCTGCTTGCGGTCGTCGCCGCTGAGCTGTGCCGCATTCGGCGTGATGAAAGTATCGACAAGGCTCAGCATGCCGGCGTTCTGCTTCGCCACCGTCTCGGCATGAGTCTTCGGCACGCGCGCCGGATCGAGGTTCTCGCGCGCCTGCGCGAAGATCGCCGGGATCTTCTGCATGCGCGCGGTCGCTGATTTCAGGCGCTCGGGCATCGGCGCGAACTCGCGCGCCATCAGGTTGTAGATCGCGCCGCCGGCCAGGCCGTTGTAGACCTGCGGATCCCAGGCCCAGGCCTGCAGCGTCTCGATGTTCCAGATGTCGCCGCGCAGCTGGTTGCGCAGGATCGACGCATCGACCTGGTTCTCGCGCGACAGCTTCGTCGTATCGATCGCGTCGAGCTCGGCCAGCAGCTTCTTGCTGAAGTCGACGAGTTTCTGGCGCCCGGGTGCGCTGAGATCGTCGACCTCGCTGTCGAAACGATGGTCGCCGACCTGGGTCGCGCCGACCGGATTGAGCTGCAGCCAGCCGTCGAGCCAGCGCTTGGAGAGACCGGCGAATGCCGCATCGGCTTCGGAAGTCGACGCCGCCGTGCCGGCAGGCGTGCTGGCGGGCGTGGTCGGTGCCTCGGCCTTGCAGGCGGCGAGTGCGGCAGTGAGGACGGCGACGGCAAGCAGGCTACGGCGCATGGAATGGTCCCGTTTGGCGGAAAGGGGGCAAGCATAAGGCGGGCGCGCATGCCGTGCATGGCCCATCGGCTATCCTCCGCCGTATCATCGCGCGGAGCCACGGCATGAAGTACCAGGGCAGTTGTCATTGCGGCCGGATCGCCTTCACGCTCGATGCCGAGGTCGGCGAGGCCATCGATTGCAATTGCTCACTGTGCCGTCGTCGTGGCGCACTGCTGGCGGCCTACCCCCGTTCGGCGCTGACCTTGACCACGGCCGAAAGCGACCTGCACACCTACCAGTTCAACAAGCACCTGATCCACCATCATTTCTGCGCGCACTGCGGCGTCTCGCCATTTAGCGAAGGCAGGAACCGCGACGGCGACAAAACGGTCATGGTCAACCTGCGCTGCCTGCCCGAGGTCGACCTCGCGGCCCTGAAGATTACGTCGTTCGATGGCGCGAGCTACTGACTTGTTCTCGACACGGTTCCCGGGGAGGGGCGGCATGTGTATGCGCATGCGCATGTGCTGGTTGTTGTTGGCAATGCTCGGCGCCACCCCGGCGCTGGCGGTATGCCCGCCGGACGGCCAGAGCCGCGAATCGCTGCAGGCGCTGAAGGTCCTGAAGTTCACCGTGCCCGATGCCGCCGAGCGCCAGGCCCTCGCGAACGGATTGCTCGATTGCCTGGGCGATCCAGATTCCGCGCTGCGCGACGGCATCGCCTACGAAGCACTGACGCAGTGGCTGCGCGCCGGGGATTTCGATGCGGATGCCTTGCGCGCTCTACGCGACAGGCTGCAGGCGATGCTCGGCGAGGATGATGCCGACGGGTTCGGCAAGCCTTTCGCCGCACTGGTGCTGTCGGAAGTCGCGCGTACCGATCGGATCGCGCCGTGGATGACGCCGGTGGAACGCGCGGCGATGGTGGACCAGGCCGCGGCCTACGTCGAATCGGTGAGCGACTATCGCGGCTTCGACGACAAAGAGGGTTGGCGGCATGGCGTCGCGCACGGCAGCGACTGGCTGATGCAGCTGGCCATGAGTCCGGCGCTCGAGCGCGCGCAGACCGATCGGATCCTCGCGGCCGTGGCCAAGCAGGCGGTGCCCGAATCGGCACACGCCTACGTGTTCGGCGAGCCGGGACGACTGGCGCGGCCGCTGCTTTACGTCGCCAAGCGCGGACTGTATTCGGAGGCCGACTGGCAGGCGTGGTTCGCGGCGTTGCCGCCGAAGCTAGGCGATGCGGACAAGGCCTACAGCGACGGCGCGTGGCTGGCGCGCCGGCACGACCTGATGGCATTCCTGATGAGCCTGTACCTGGAGGCGGACCAGGGCGACGATGCGCAGGTCAAGCAACTCAAGCCGGCGATCGTGGCCGCGCTGAAGCAGGTGCCGTGAACGCATGATGCTCTACACCAAGCCGCTCAGGCTTCGTCGTCTTCCTCGAACTCCACCAGCGCATCGAGATCGAATGCCAGCGCTTCCACCGCTTCACGCACCTTGCGCGCGGTGGACAAGTTCGGCGCATCGATCTCGATCTCGTGCGCGTTGCCGCCCTCTTGGTCGCTGAGCCCGGCCGAACTGGAATCGGCGTCGTCCATGTGTGGCATCAGGTCGGCCACCTCTTCGACATGCTCGATG
>JACMKK010000305.1 GCA_014380115.1 Luteimonas sp.
GGCAGATCCGTGCCGCCGGAGTGCTCGACGCCTGACGCGGCCGTGTTCGGCGCAGGATATTCGGCGGCGGTCACGCACATCACCGGAAGCGGGGGAGCGTCTACACTAACGGCCTCACGCTTCGAGGAACAGGCCATGTCGCTGCTTTCATCACGGACGCTCCGCCCGCTGCTTTTCGCCACGCTGATCGCATGCACGTTGCCGGCCTTCGCCCAGCAGGGCATCGAACAGCAGATGACGCCGGAAGAGTTCAAGGCCGCCGGCCTCGACAAGCTCAGCGCGGATGAACTGTCGCGACTCAATGCCTGGTTGAACCGCACGATCAGCACCGAAACCGTCAAGGCCGCAACCGAAGCGAAGAAGAAGGTCGAGGACGACAACCGCGGCTTCTTCAACTTCGGCAAGACCGACCCCATCGTCAGCAAGATCGCCGGCGAATTCCGCGGCTTCGCCAGAGGCCGCAACTACACGTTGCAGAACGGCCAGGTCTGGAAGCAGACGGACGAGTCCACGCTGGTGGGCGTGCGCGGGAACGATCTGGAGGTCAAGATCAACCCGGGCATGGTCGGCAATGTCTGGTACATGGCGATCAAGGGCTACAACACACGGGCGAAGGTGGAGCGCGTCAAGTGACGCATCGGCGCGTGCGCTTGCGCACGCCTTGGCCGATGCCAGGGCGGGCATGCCGCCCTATCCCCGCGAAGGCGGGGATCCAGCGTCTTTGACTTCCCGCCCCGTGCGCTTGCGCACGCCTTGGCCGATGCCAGGGCGGGCATGCCGTCCTATCCCCGCGAAGGCGGGGATCCAGCACCTTCAACCCTGTATCCCGCGCGCTCGCGCGCGGCCTTGCCGATGCGCGATCTGCACCGCTGTCCTTGATCGCTCCGGCGCATTCACGGACGCCCTACCTGAAAACGGCATGGGCCATACGCAATCGATCGGAGTTCAAGCATGCGCAACCTGTTTCTTGTCGTCATTCTGTCGGCCTTGGCCTCGCTCGCTTCCGTCGCCCAGGCCGAACCTCCCTACGTCGCGATCGAACAGCGACTGAGCGCCGAGCAGCTCAAGGCGACCGGCCTGGAGCAGCTGAACGCCGAACAGCTCGCCCTGCTAAACAAGCTGCTGAAGGAAGACCAGCAGGTACAGGTCCAAGCTGTGCGCAGCGAAGTCGAACAAGCATCCAAGTCGGGCGGTGGCGTGTTCGATCGCGACGAGCGTGAGCCCATCGTCAGCAGGATCGTCGGCGAGTTCAGCGGCTGGTCCGCATCGACATCGTTCCGGCTCGAGAACGGCCAGACCTGGCGCGTGACCAACACGCCCGACTATTACGTGCCGAAATCGAAGGCGAAAGCCGGCCTTGCCGTATCGATCAGCCCCGTGATGCTGGGTGGTTGGCTGCTGCGGGTCGAAGGCCACAGCGTTCCTGCCAAGGTGACGCAGGTCCAGTGACGAGTTTTCCTTCTCCCGCTGGCGGGAGAAGGCAGGCCGAAGGCCGGATGAGGGCGCTCTTGATCTTGTTTTTGCCGTTTAAGCGCAACGCAAAGATCAAGAGCACCCTCACCCCAGCCCTCTCCCGCAAGCGGGAGAGGGAGCAGAGCGAAGCCGACGAACATGCTGCTATCGGCTCACGCCAGGGGGCGCAATCAAGCACGCAACGCGACAAGGCGCGCGGCCATCTTCTTCGGCGATACACCACTGCGCGCACCGAGTTCCTGCGCGAACAGGGATACGCGCAACTCTTCGAGGTCCCAGCGCAGCGCCTGCCAATCGGGCGCACCGCCTTCGTCGGACTGCAACGCCTCGCGCAATGCGTCGGCGAACGGCTTGAGTTCGAGCATGCGCTGCTGGTCGCGCACCGGATCGCGCAATGCGCGTTCGGCGCGCAGCGACAGTGCCTTGAGGTAACGCGGATAGTCGGCCAGCGCCGCTGCCGGCACGTCGCGCAGGAACCCCGGCCGCGCCAGCGCCGACAGCTGCGCCTGCATGTCGTCGAGGTTGCCGCGCGCCCAACCGACCAGGGGCGAATCGAGCCGCGCGCGCACTTCCGCGATCAGGCCGAGGATGGTTTCGGCCTGGTCGAGGCGCTGCATCGCTTCGCCGAATAGTTGCTTCACGATCGCATCGCGGCGTGCGGCGAAGGCGGCGGCGTCGCGGATTTCGCCGAGTCCGTCGGCGGCGAGCGCGGCGAAGGCGCCGTCGACCAGGTCCTCGCGCAGGCGATCGCCGTGACTGCCCTCGGCCAGTGCGCGCGGTGCCGCCGACTCGATCGCCGCATACAGCAGCGCCGTCTTCGCCTGCGCCGGCATCTGCTTGCGCGCCTGCTTGCGCTTGTCGGCCAGCGCGATCGACAGCAGGCGCCGTACGCCGCGCGGATGCTGCGCTTGCGCTTCGTTGCGATCGGCATGCACCGCCAGCGACACGCTGTCGCCGTCGTCGTGCAAGGCCGGATACGCCGGCACGCCACCCACGCCCGGCACCGAGACGGGAATGGGCGCGTCCGGGAACGTGCGCAGTCCCTGCTGCGCCATGCCCTGCGCTGCATGCGCGGCAAAGGCTTCGGCCGCGCGCGTGCCGAAACGCGCGCGTAATTCGTCGAGATCGCGCGACTCCGCGAGCACGCTCCCTGCTTTGCCCGTGCCCGTAACATCGAGCAGGCGCAGGTTGGCGCGCAGGTGCGGTTCGAGCGCGGCTTCATCGAACTCGGTTGCACTGACATTCACGCCGGTCAGCTTGTGCAGGAAGCGCGCGAGCGTGCCGGCAAACGTATCCGCCTGCGCCGCGGGATAGGCCTCGGCGAACGCGCGCGCAAAATCCGGCGCCGGCACGAAATTGCGGCGCAGCGCCTTCGGCAGCGACTTGATCGACGCGACCGCCTTGTCGGCGATGAAACCTGGCGCCAGCCAGGACAACTGCACCGGATCGAGTGCGTTGAGCAGGTGCAGCGGCACCGCGACGGTCATGCCGTCGTCGATCGCGCCGGGCTCGAAGCGATAGCGCACGGCCAGCTGCACGTCGCCGAGCGCGAGGAACGCGGGGAAGCGTTCGCCGTCCGCGCCTTCACCGACCAGCAGGTCGTCACGCGCCCATTCCAACGCCTGCTTCTGCGGTGGCGGCAGCTTGCCGTACCAGGCATCGAGGCCCTGCGCGCTGTTGATCTCGGCCGGCACGCGGTCGAAATACCAGCGTGCCATCCAGTCCTCGTCCACCACCAGACCGCTGCGGCGCTGCTTGGCCTCCTCCTCGCGTGCACGCTCGAGCGTGGCCAGGTTGCGCGCGACGAACGGACTGCGCGTATTGATCTCACCGGTGACCAGGCCATCGCGCACGAACATCTCGCGCGCCTCGACCGGGTACAACCCGCCGTAATGCATCGGCCGCTTCGGCGCGAGCACCAGCCCGAACAGGCTGATCTGCTCACTGCCGACAACCCGGCCCTGCGCACGCGACCAGTGCGGATCGTGATGGCGACGCGCCAGCAGGTGCGGCAGTTCGGCGATCGCCCAGTCCGGCTCGATCGCAGCGTTGCTCAGCGCCCAGACCTTCTCGGTGTCGAGCAGCGTCGCCGACAGCACCCACGTGGGCGGTTTCTTCGCCAATGCCGAGCCCGGGAACAACTGGAACTTGCGACCGCGCGGCCCGTCGTAGACGCCACGCTCGGTGCGCTGCCCGATCTGCGTGGGCAGGCCGGCGATCAATGCGCGGTGCAGCGTTGCGTAGCGCCTGGCATCGAGGCTTGCCGGATCGGAGCCGGTGCCCGCTGCAGCCACCTGCCAACCCAGCTCCTCGCATTGCAACTTGAGCTGCCGATGCAGCTCGCGCCATTCGCGCATGCGCAGGAAGCCGAGGAAATGCTTTTCGCACCATTTGCGCAGCTGCGATTGCGTCGAGTCCTCGTGCGCGACGCGATACGCCTCCCACAGCTTGAGGATGCCGACGAACTCCGAACGCGGGTCGGCGAATTGCGCATGCGCATTGTCGGCCGCCGCGCGCTGGTCCGACGGACGCTCGCGCGGATCCTGGATACCGAGGAACGAGGCGATCGCCAGCATCTCGTGCAGGCAGCCGTGCTGCTGCGCGGCGACCAGCATGCGCGCAAGTTTCAC
>JACMKK010000034.1 GCA_014380115.1 Luteimonas sp.
ACATGGGTCGGCTCGCGACGCTGGAACTGCTCAAGGCCATCCGCCAGCCCGGCGCCGGCGCGATGATCGCGGTCGATTACGCCTTGCAGCTGCGCGAGTCCATCGCCGTCGCGCCCGGCTAAGCGGAACCTCAACAGCAGCGGAATCCACCACCGCCATAGCGCGCATCCTGACGCTGCCGGAAGAATGTCGCGTAGTCGGGAATCTCGCGCTCGGGATGATGCGTGAGCAGGTGCTGCACGTAGTTGTCGTAGTCAGGCACGCCGCAGCACAACCGCGCGGCCTGCACCAGCCGCCGCCACACCTTGCGGTGGACGGCGAAGTGATCTAGCGGGACCAGCGCGGTGCCCATCAGGGTTGTGCCGCCTGCTGCGCTGGGGTCAGTGCGACGTAGGGCGTTTCGCGATCGGTACGCGTCGTGCTGGTGCGCGCACGGACGATGGCCTTGACCGAATAGAACAGCACCGCCAGCACCACGAACAGGAACAGCGCGGTGAGGCCGACGTTGACGTAGTTGTTGATCATGATCTGCTGCATCCCGCCCATATCCTTCGACGGCGCGATCAACTCGCCGGCCGCGATCGCCGCACGATACTTGTTGGCCTGCGCCAGGAAGCCCACGCCCGGATCGGCGGCGAAGATCTTGATCCAGCCAGCCGAGATGGTGCAGACCAGCAGCCACACCGTGGGCACGATCGAGACCCAGGCGTAACGCTCCTTCTTCATCTTGAACAGCACCACCGTGCACAGCATCAGCGCGATGCCGGCGAGCATCTGGTTGGCGATGCCGAACAGCGGCCACAGCATGTTGATGCCACCGAGCGGGTCGGTCACGCCCTGGTACAGGAAATAGCCCCACAGCGCGACGCAGCCACCGGTGGCGATCACGTTCGGACCCCACGCCTCGGTCCTGCGCAACCCCGGCGCGAAGATGCCGAGCAGATCCTGCAGCATGAAGCGGCCGGCGCGCGTCCCCGCATCGACGGCGGTCAGGATGAACAGCGCCTCGAACAGGATCGCGAAGTGGTACCAGAACGCCATCATGTTGGCGCTCGGCAGCACGCTGTGCAGGATGTGCGCGATGCCGACCGCGAGCGTCGGCGCGCCGCCGGCGCGCGAGAGGATGCTTTTCTCGCCGATGTCGGCTGCGGTCGCGGTCAGCAGGTCGGGCGTGACCACGAAGCCCCAGCCGGACACAGTCTGCGCGACCGCGTTGACATCGGTACCGATGAGCGCCGCGGGACTGTTCATCGCGAAGTAGATGCCCGGATCGATGATCGATGCCGCGACCATCGCCATGATCGCGACGAACGATTCCATCAGCATGCCGCCGTAGCCGATGAAGCGCGCGTCGCGTTCGTTGGGCAGCAGTTTCGGCGTGGTGCCCGAGGCGATCAGCGCGTGGAAGCCCGACACCGCGCCACAGGCGATGGTGATGAACAGGAACGGGAACATGCTGCCTTTCCATACCGGGCCGGTGCCGTCGGCAAACTGGGTGAGTGCCGGCATGCGCACTTCCGGCATCACGATCACGATGCCGATCGCGAGCGCGATGATCGTGCCGATCTTGAGGAAGGTGGACAGGTAGTCGCGTGGCGCCAGCAGCAGCCACACCGGCAGCACCGCAGCGACGAAGCCGTAGCCGATCAGCATCCAGGTGATCTGCGTGCCGGTGAAGGTGAAAGCGGGACCCCAGGTCGGATGGGCGGCAATCTGGCCGCCGAACCAGATCGACGCGAGCAGCAGGACCAGCCCGATCACCGAGATCTCGCCGATCTTGCCCGGGCGGATGAAGCGCATGTAGATGCCCATGAAGATCGCGATCGGGATCGTCGCCATCACCGTGAACATGCCCCACGGACTGTCGGCGAGCGCCTTCACCACGATCATCGCCAGCACCGCGAGGATGATGATCATGATCAGGAAGGCGCCGAACAGCGCGATGGTGCCGGGTGCCTGGCCCATCTCCTCGCGCACCAGGTCGCCCAGCGAGCGGCCGTTGCGGCGGGTGGAGATCACCAGCACCATGAAATCCTGCACCGCGCCAGCCAGCACTACGCCCGCGATCAACCACAAGGTTCCGGGCAGGTAGCCCATCTGCGCGGCCAGCACCGGGCCGACCAGCGGACCAGCGCCCGCGATCGCCGCGAAGTGGTGCCCGAACAGCACATAGCGGTTGGTCGGCACGTAGTCGAGGCCGTCGTTGTTGAGTACCGCCGGCGTGGCGCGCGTGCCATCGAGGCCCAGCACCTTGTCGGCGATGAACAGGCTGTAGAAACGGTAGGCCACCAGGTAGATCGAGACCGCCGCGGCCACGATCCACAAGGCATTGATCTGCTCGCCGCGCCGCAGCGCGATCGTGCCGAGGCAGAACGCGCCGAGCAGCGCCAGCGCCATCCATCCGATCTTCTTGGCCGAGTTGCCCATTGCCGTTCCTCGTTCGGGTATCGCGGCAAGCGTCCTCCGCACGGGGCGGCAGGTCAATGCGCGTCGCGGCAATCGCGGTGCCGGTGGACTACGACTTTGGTCGAATGCGTGTGTTCAAGGACCGTGCCGGCTCGATCGCGATGTCATGGCGAAACGGCTGCGATCCGAAACGAAATCTAAAGCCACTTCGCGCGCCGCAGCGCCACGAACAATCCTGCACAGATCGCGGCGGTTGCGCCGATCACGATGTAGTAGCTGTAGCGGCCGGGCAGTTCGGGCATGTGGACGAAGTTCATGCCGTACCAGCTGGCGACCAGCGTCGGTGCCGCCAGCAGTGCCGCCCAGCCTGCCAACCGTTTGACCACCTCGCCCTGCCGCACGGTGACCAGCGACAGGTTGACGCTCATCGCCGCGGTCATCATCTCGCGCAGGGTATCGGTAGCTTCGTTGACGCGTAGCGCGTGGTCGAGGACGTCGCGGAAGTAAAGGCGTGCCTCGTCCGGGACCAGGTAGCCGTGCATGCGCGTGAGCTGCGCCAGGATGTCCTGCAGCGGCACCACCGCCAGCCGCAGCTGGGTCATCTCGCGCTTCAACTCGTACAGCTTGACGATGGTGTCGCGGCTGAATTCATCGGCGAAGATGTCCTGCTCGAGCGAGTTCAGTTCGTCGCGGAATTCGTCGACCAGCGGCAGGTAGTTGTCCACCACGAAGTCCATCACGCCATACAGCGCGTAGGCGGGCCCGAGCGCGAGCAGTTCCGGCTCGCGCTCGACGCGCGCGCGCACCGGTGCGTAGGACAGCGACGCGCCATGCCGCACGGTGACCAGGTATCGCGCACCAAGGAAGGCCTGGGTCTCGCCGAAGCGCAGGTGGCCGTCGATGGTCTGTGCGGTATGCAGCGCGATGAACAGCGAGTTGCCGTAGGATTCGATCTTCGGCCGCTGATGCGCATGGTGCGCGTCCTCGATGGCGAGGTCGTGCAGGCCGAATTCCTCCTGCAGCGTGTCGAGCAGGGATTCCTCGGGCTCATACAAACCGACCCAGACGAAACTGCCGTCATCGATGGCCAGCACGTCGCTGATTTCGGCGAGGGTAATGTCTTCGCGCCGTCCGCCGCGATAGACCGCGCAGTTGACGACGCAGGCGGGCATCGGATTCGCGGCAACGGGGACGTTCATCGTGCGCATCCTGCGCCGGGGATGCACGGCAAACAAGATGCCCTTGCGTAGCGTGCGCTGGGCGCACGGCGGGCCGTCCCCGGAAAGCCCAGAGCGTGCGCACGGCGCACGCTACGATCGGGGTTGGTCACCGGGAGTCGGTCACTGCGCGACGAACCGGATCGCCTGTCCGCCGCCAGGCGCGAGCTTGAGCGTCAGCGTGTCGGCGCTGGTCACGCTGCGCTCCTCGATCACGATGTCCTGCGGCGCGCGCTTCCAGTCGGCGTTGTCGCCGTCGCGATAGATCTGAGCGGTGTAGCGGCGGCCGGGGTCGAGGAACGACAGCGATGCGCTTAGTTCGCGGCCTTCCTCGTCGGAAACCGCGCCGAGGTACCAGTTGTCGCTGTGACGGTCCTTGCGCACGATGGTGACGTAGTCGCCGACCTCGCCGTTGAGCACGCGCGTGTCCTCCCAGTCCACTGGCACGTCCTCGATGAACTTGAACGGCTTCGGGTTGGCCTCGTAGTTGTCGAGCAGATCGGCCGCCATCTGCAGCGGGCTGTAGATCACCACGTACAGCGCCAGCTGCTTGGCCCAGGTGGTCGCGACGCCGTCGGGCGCGCGCGTCTTCATGCCGAAGATGCCAGGCGTGTAGTCCATCGGTCCGGCCAGCAGCCGCGTGAACACCAGGTTGGCCTCGTGCTCGGGCGGATTGCCGGGCTCGCCCCAGGCGCTGAACTCCATGCCGCGGGCACCTTCGCGCGAGACCCAGTTCGGGTAAGTGCGACGCAGTCCGGTGTCCTTGATCGGCTCGTGGGGATTGACTGCGATGTGGCGCTTGGCTGCTTCCGTCACCACCTTGAGGTGGTGGCGCGCCATGTCCTGGCCTTCATGCCAGGCGTAGTGCAGCTTGCCGTCGAGGCCGGTCACCTTCGCCTGTCCGGCATCGGCGACGTAGCCGGTCTTGACCGCGTCGATGCCGAGCCGCTTGTAGAGATCGAACGCCGCACCGAGTTGCTTCTCGTAGTGCGCGGCATTGCCTGAGGTCTCGTGATGGCCGATCAGGCGGACGTTCTTGGATTTCGCGTAGGCGGCCAGTTTTTCGATGTCGAAATCCGGATACGGCCGCGTGAAGCTGAAGTCCTCGCCGTTGCCGAACCAGTCGGCGTTCCAGCCGACGTTCCAGCCTTCGACCAAGACCCCGCCGAGGCCGTGCTTGGCGGCGAAATCGATATGGCGCATCACATTCTCGTTGGTCGCGCCATGCCTTGGCCCCGACTCCCAGGTCTTCTTGTCCAGGTGCATTTCCCACCACACACCGACGTACTTCATCGGCTTGACCCAGGAGACATCGCCGAGCTTGTTCGGCTCGTTGAGATTGAGAATCAGGCTCGAGGTCACCAGGTCGCCGGC
>JACMKK010000306.1 GCA_014380115.1 Luteimonas sp.
CCGGCGGGCGCGGATTATTCCTTTGCCGGTACCGTGAATGCGCTGCTGGACATCGCCGATGCGCTGCAGTGGCCGCGCTTCGCCTTGCTCGGCCATTCGATGCGTTGCGGGCACGCCGCCGCCAGCAGGCTGCCGATGCCCGCACCCATCGAATGGCCGAGCAAGGCGAAGCGCGGCCACTGCAGCGCATCGGCGATGTCCAGCAGCGCATTCACGGTACCGGCAAAGGAATAATCCGCGCCCGCCGGCAGGTGCGCGCTGGCGCCATGGCCGGGCAGGTCGATCGCGACCAGGTCGATGCCGTCGAGCCGCTGCGCCAGCGGCACGAAGCTGGCGGCGTTGTCGAGCCAGCCATGCAGGGCCAGCACGCGCGGCGCCTCGGCGAGCTGGCGGCGCAAGCCGGCGATGCGGCCGAGCGGCGTGTCGATGGCGAATTCACGCATGAGTCTTGCCCTGCACTCCCTGCTCCCTCCTTGCCGCCAGCCTGTGCTTTTCCCCCCTTTGAAAAAGGGGGGTCAGGGGGGATTTGCTCTTGACCTTGCTGTTGATGGCAAAAGCAAAAGCAAATCCTCCCCGGCCCTCCTTTTTCAAAGGAGGGAGTTCCGTGCGCTTCATTGCCGAGGCAGGTCGCAACGTCATCCGCCCATCCGCCGCATCACGATCGCCGCCAGCGCATCGGCATGCGCGGGCGCGTCGTTGAGACAGGGGATGTAGTGCAACTCGTCGCCGCCATGCGCGCGGAACAGGGCGGCGTTCTGCAGTGAAATCTCCTCCAGCGTTTCCAGGCAGTCGACCGCGAACCCCGGGCACACCACGTCGACGCGCTTCATGCCCGCCTGCGCCAGCGCGCGCAAGGTCGCATCGGTGGCTGGCTGCAGCCACGCCTCGCGGCCGAAGCGCGACTGGAAGGCCAGCACGTAGTCGTCTTCGCGCAGCTCGAGCGCGCTTGCGATCGCCGCGACGCTGGCGCGGGTCTGCGTCTCGTACGGATCGCCACCGTCGACCAGCCGCTGCGGGATGCCGTGGAACGAGAACAGCAGCTTTTCGCCGCGGCCATGCCGCCGCCACGCCGCGCGGATCGACTCCGCGACGGCTTCGACCCAGCCCGCATCGAGGTGGTAGTCGTCGATCATCGCCACCTGCATGCCGTGCGCGGCGCCTCCGGCTTCATGCGCGAGGACGTCGGCGACCGAAGCCGTGGTGGTGGTCGAGTACTGCGGATACAGCGGCAGCACGACGACGCGCGCGACGCCGGCCTGCCGCAACGCATCGAGCGTCGTCGCGATCGCCGGTTCGCCGTAGCGCATGGCATGGACCACGCGCGCCTGCGGCAGGCGCTGCTGCACCGCTGCAGCGAGGCGCCGCGTATGCACCGCCAGCGGCGAGCCTTCCGCCATCCAGATCTCGGCGTATTTCCGCGCCACCCTCGGACTGCGCAGCGGCAGGATCAGGAAATGCAGCAGCGGGCACCACAGCCAGCGCGTGAGCTGCACGACGCGATGGTCATGCAGAAATTGTGCGAGATAGCGGCGCACCGCGCGTGGCGTCGGCGCCGCGGGCGTGCCGAGGTTGACGAGCAGGACACTCGTTTCAGGGGCCGTCGTTTCAGGGGCCGTCGTTTCAGGGGCCGTCGTTTCAGGGGCAGCCGCTTCGGAGACAGCGGGCTCGGCAGCGGCGATGGGGTCGGGCATCGCCATAGGATGGCAGGGCAGCGCCGGCTTGGACATCACGGCGCGTGGCAAGCGAATCCAACGGCGGCGCACGCATGGCGCGGGAAAACTCAGAGTCGATTCATCCCCTCGCGACTAGCCTGAACTCGACCTGCAGTTCATGGTCTGCTGTCGAAGGCGCGGCTAATGCCGCGCTGCCCCGCTGCAAACGCCACACGACCAGACCTGCCACGCCACTTTCCCCCGGAGCCACCATGTCCCGTCTGCCGCTGCTACGTCTTTCCCTGCTGCTGGCCGCATCGCTCGTCGCCACGCAGGCGATCGCCGGCCCCGAGGAGGATGCGCGCGCGCGCAATGCGCTGCGCGTCCTCACCGACATCCAGGCGATCCCGGAGTCGGCGATTCCCGACAAGCTACTCGACGAGGGCCGCGCGATAGTCGTTGTGCCCGATTCGATCAAGGCCGGTCTGGTGATCGGCGGTCGCCGCGGCAAGGGCGTGATGGCGGTGAAGAATCCCGACGGCACCTGGTCCAACCCGAGTTTCGTCAGCCTCACCGGCGGCAGCATCGGCTTCCAGGCCGGCGTGCAGTCTTCCGACATCGTGCTGGTGTTCCGCAGCGATCGCGGGCTGGAGTCGATCGTCAACGGCAAGTTCACGCTCGGTGCCGATGCCGGCGTGGCCGCCGGTCCGGTCGGACGCAATGCCAGCGCGTCGACCGATGGCGAACTCAAGGCCGAGATCTGGTCCTGGTCGCGCGCACGCGGCCTGTTCGCCGGCGTCGCCCTCGATGGCGCGGTGCTGGCCATCGACGACCGCGCCAACGAGGCCGTGTATGGCCGCGACACCACGCCGCGCATGATCTTCGAAGGCCGCGCGATGCAGACGCCGTCCAATGCGATCGTCGATTTCCGCGATCGCCTGGAAGAAGCCACCGCCAGCGCGCGCTTCGCGCGCTACGGCAACAATCCGCCGCCATCGACCGCGCGCGTCGCCGCGCCAGTGCAGGGTCCGATCGCCCCGCAGGCGCCCGCGAGCAACGATCCGCAGCCGCAGGCGTTCGAGACGGTCGAGAATCCGGCAACCGTGCAACCGCTGCCGGAAACGCCCTGATATTGCCGGGCGCAGTCCGTGCGTACCCCGACCCAGGCCGCAATCCAGGCCGCAAAACCGCATGAATGCGACACCGGACCACGACGGTTCCGGCGTCGCTGCGTTATGCTGGTTGTTCCTACGAATACGCGAGAACTGCCATGGGCAGCATGAGTTGGGTGCACTGGGCCATCGTGCTCTTGATCGTCCTGCTGGTGTTCGGCACCAAGCGGCTGAAGGGCGCCGGACAGGACCTGGGCGAAGCGGTGAAGGGCTTCAAGAAAGGCATGCACGATCCCGACAAGCCGGTCGAGAAACTGGAGCAATCCGGCGACCAGAGCCAGCGCGAGCAGACGTCCTCTTCCGAAACGCAGCGCAACGACGATAACGTCCCGCGCTGACGCCGCACCGCGCGGCTGCATCCCATGTTCGATATCGGCTTTTCCGAACTGCTCCTGATCGCAGTCGTCGCCCTCGTCGTGCTCGGTCCCGAGCGCCTGCCGAAGGCGGCGCGCTTCGCCGGGCTGTGGGTGCGCAAGGCGCGCGCGCAGTGGGCGTCGGTGCGCAGCGAACTCGAGCGCGAACTTGCCGCCGAGGAACTGCAGCGCAGCCTGGACGAATCGCGCGACGTGATGCGCGACCTCGACGCCTCGATGCGCGAGACCGGCGACGATGCGCGCCGCGAATTCGACGCCATGCGCGCGGCGGCGCTGGCCGAAGCAACGCCCGCCGAACAGCCCATGGACGCGCCTGAGGAGTCGGCGCCTGACACGCATCCGGAACCGGCACCGACTGCAATGACCCCGACCGATACGCGCGACGAAGACGATGCCCCCGGACGCTGACATCGACGCCGCCGAGAGCGGCCTGTTCACGCACCTGATCGAGCTACGTGCGCGCCTGCTGCGCGCGATCGTCGGCCTTGCCATCGCGCTCGCCGCGCTGCTGCCGTTCGCCAATCGCCTCTATACCTGGTTGTCGCAGCCGCTGATCGACAAGCTGCCCGAAGGCGCGCAACTGATCGCGGTCGAAGTCGCCTCGCCGTTCTTCGCGCCGCTGAAGCTGGCGTTCTTCGTCGCCCTGATCGCGACCATGCCGTGGCTGCTGTACCAACTGTGGGCGTTCGTCGCGCCCGGACTGTACAAGCGCGAGAAGCGACTGGCCTTCCCGCTGCTGGCGAGCGCGCTGGTGCTGTTCTATACCGGCTGCGCGTTCGCCTATTTCGTCGTGCTGCCGTCGGTGTTCGGTTTCCTTACCGCCGTGACGCCGCCCGGCGTGGCGATGATGACCGACATCAACGCCTATCTGAACTTCGTGCTGGTGATCTTCCTGGCCTTCGGCGTGAGTTTCGAACTGCCGGTGGCGCTGGTGATCCTGGTGCTGCTCGGCTGGGTCACGCCGGCGCAGCTGCGCGAGTGGCGCGGCTACGCGGTGGTCGGCGTGTTCGTGCTGGCCGCGATCATCACCCCGCCCGACGTCATCTCGCAGCTGTTGCTGGCGATCCCGATGTGCCTGCTGTACGAGGCCGGCATCATCGCCGCGAGCCTGCTCGCGCGCAAACCGGCCGACGCCGAAGGCGATTCGCCGTCGCGACAATGATCGCGCCGCGGATGCAACCGGTCGGCTTCTGGCGGCGCTATGCGGCGTGGTCGCTGGACGCCGCGATCGTGGGCCTTCCGGCGATCGCACTGGCCTGGTCGCGCACGCAATCGGCACTGCGCGAGGTACCGCGCGCGTTCGATGTCCTTTCCGCGCGGTTGGCCACGCTCATGATCGACGGCCTGCGCTCGACGCAGGAACCGCTGTCGATGATGCTGGGCTGGTTGCACGGCGGCGCGCTGCATGCCGAATCGCTCGCACTGCAGGCTGCGCTATGCCGCGCACTGCAGCCCGGCCTGACGGCATTCCTGCTGTTCGCCGCGATCTACTGGGTCGGCTGCGAACGCTCGCCGTGGCAGGCGACTCCGGGCAAGCGCGCGTTGGGCCTCGTCGTCACCGACATCGAGCAGCGACCCCTCGGCCTTGGCCGTGCGCTGGCGCGGCATGTCGCCGGCATTGCCTCATGGCTGACGTTGAACCTGGGGCATGCGCTGGCGGCAGTGCCACCGCAAAAGCGGGCGCTGCACGATCATCTCGCCGGCACCAGAGTGCTGCAGATCGAAGGGGACTCGCGCTTGCCGGCATGGGCGCGAGGCTGGCTGGGGTTGCAGTTGGTGTTTGCAGTCGCATTGATCGTCTCGCTGACCCTCACGATGCAAGACGCCTTGCGCCTCGCGGTCGAAAACGCGCTTTAGGCCCGTCGCCCGGATCGGGTCGAGCGATGAAGCCGCTCTGAAGACCTGTCAAACAGCGCCGCGACCGACTGCCTGCAGCTCGATGCCCGTCGCAGCAAATCAGGACGGCCATGGATTGACGTGGATGTGGTGTGATTCGAGCATGGTCTTGACGGCCTCCAAATTCTCGCGAGTTGGAGCATCGTCTCCAGACGATCCGAAACTATTTTGTCGAACTGCCGCGATACGACCTGGAGACGAGACCGTCGGCTTCCGGCAGCCTGGCAAACGCGGGCGCGTCGGTGCTGCTTGAATCCGACCTGGCTTGTGGGCGGTATGGAGCGACCCGCTCTGCACTGCAGCGCGTCGCCACCGCCCATAAGAAAGTAGACAGGCAGGCAATTCTCATCGCAGGGCTGCTTCGATCAGCGCCGCGCGCCTAACACCTGAACCAAGGACGGCCAGCGAAGCGGATTCCCGAACAGATCATTGATCGTCACCTGCGCGCCGCAACATGGCTTTCGTAGACCGATGGTCAATCGGCGCTGAGGTGTGTTCATGGAAGATCTTCCATGCGCTGCCGGTCCGTCTCAACGCCATGGTGACGCGATTGTCGAGTGATCGCAGCTCTTTCCCTTCAGCGGACATCGCGGTGTACGTGAGGATCGCATGCCCGACCAGCAACTGTCCGATCTCCGTTGTCTGCGCTTCGTCGGCGCTGACAACGACATGTTCGGTACCGAGGGACGAAAACCAGCCCACTGCCATGGCGCGCCACGCCTCGATGCCACGCAGCGACCACGTGCTCCACATGTCGAAGACGTGCACATCGTCGTCGTAGATGGCCAGGAACGCGTCGACGTTCTTGGCACGGACGGCCGCCTTGTATGACTCCAGTACCTGCAGGAACGGATCGTGCGACTGGTTCATGCAAGGCTTCCTTGTGGCGGCTGGTGCTCAATCAACCTTGCGGCGCAAATAACTCAAAGCTCGACCTGATTATCCGGCGCCACGGCCGCCTGCCCTGCCACGTCCCGCCAGATGAAATACATCACCCCGAACATCACCACGTACAGCGCCACCAGAAACGCGAGGTAGACCGGCGCCGCCAGCACCATGCCGAGCACCGGGCTGACCAGCCCGCCGATCGCGGCCAGGATCATCACCACGATCACGATCACGATCGCGGCCAGGATCATCAACACGATCGCGATCACCGTCAGCACCAGCAGCGGCAGCAGGTTCTTGAGCGCGCCGGCGAAGCCGTCGGCGAGCGCGCCGCCGACGCTGCGTCCGGCCAGCGCGACCTGGCCGAAACCGACCGAGTACACGCCGGTCAGGAACACCATCACCAGCAGCACCAAGCCGAACACCGTGCCGAAGCCCTCGGGCACGGCCGGGATGTCCGGCGGCGTGCCAGGCACGGCGGTCTGCGTCGCGGTGATCGCCTGCCAGTACCAGCTGCCGATCTCCGGGCCGAGCGCGCCGACGATCAGCGCGATCGCGCAGACGTAGATCACCGTCAGCAGCAGGCCGAAGCCGATCAGGCGACCACGGCCCTGGCCGGCCTTGAACGTGTCGAACAAGGCCGTCGCACGCGTCGGCCGGTTGTGTTCGGTGGCGTCGATGACGCGGAAGAAGCCGCCGATCAGCAGCGGGTAGACGATCAGCATCGCCAGCGTGGTCAGGCCGATGATCCACAGCATCGCGCCCATGTTGTTCATGCCGAAACCGTATTGCGCGACTAGCTGGATCACGCTCGGGATCAGTGCCACCACCATCAGCAGCGCTGCGGCGCCGAACAGGGCCTTGGGATTGTTGCGGCCGAGGTTGATCGCCTGCTTCAACCAGGACCAGCCCGCTCCCGGGCCCATTGCGCGTGTCGTCATCTCGATTCCCCGTGTGGCTGTGCGCGGCACCGTGCCGCGATCGGGGCCATCGTACTAGACGGGTCTTGCGGGTGCTTTGCCGTGTGACTGCCCGCAGGCACTGACGGTGGGGTTCATGCGTTGATGGCGCAAGTGCGATCAATACGCGCCACAGGTGCCGAGTCCTGCTCCTCCCCCTACGAAGGCAGGGGGAGGTTGGGAGGGGATGTCTTCAGATCGGGCGGAGGCCTTCGAAGGGACAACGGGATCTCACTGCACCCCTCCCCAGCCCTCCCCTGCATTCGCAGGGGAGGGAGCAAAGCAGCGCCTGTGACGCGAAAGATGTCGCCGTTGCAGTTAGCGCGTACGCATCTGCTGCGCATGGCGCACGAACCTGCGCAAGACGCGGCGCGCATGCGGCGCGGCGCCGACCTGGCGCGACACCTGTTTCGGACACGCCCCTTCGCGCGCCAACGCTTCGCGTCGCGCGTGCACGTAGCCGCGCATGTGGCCGGCGCTGAACTCGGGATGGAATTGCACGCCCCACACGCCCTCGCCCCAGCGGAAGGCATGGCAATCATCCTGCGCGGAGCTCGCCAGCACGGTGGCGCCTTCCGGCACGCGCAGCACGCTCTGCAGATGCGTGGCCTGCGCGGGAAAGGCCTGCGGCAGGCCGGCGAACAACGGATCGTCGGCGGCCTGCGGCTGCAGGCTGACTTCGATCGTGCCCATCTCGCGCCCGACCGGGTTGTCGCCGACTTCGCCGCCGAGCGCATGCGCGATCAACTGGTGGCCGTAGCAGATGCCGAACAGCGGCACGCCGGCCTGCGCGGCGTCCCGCAGCCAGGCCGCGCTGCGTTCGCTCCAGTCGTGGCGGTCGGTGACCATCGCGCCGGAGCCGGTGATGATCACGCCTGCGAATCCCGCGTGCAGCGGCAGCGCGTCGCCGCGCTCGACGTTGGCGATGATGGCCGCGTCGGCGCGTAATCCGGCGGCGACGCGGATCCAGTGCGGGAAGCCGCCGTAGCGGCGCATCGAGGCGACCGGCTGGCCGGTTTCGACGATCAGGAAAGGCGAGGCGTAAGCGGTCTTCAAGATCTTGTCGGTCACTGGCGTGGCGCGGCGGGCGTATGCGCGCGCCTGCTTATACTACCGGGCCCCCTCGTTACGCCGATGCCATGCCCGGACCCACCTTCCAGCCCATTTCTTTTCAGAGCATGATCCAGCGCCTGAACCAGTACTGGGCGGCGCAGGGTTGCGCATTGATCCAGCCGCTGGACCTGGAAGTCGGCGCCGGCACGTTCCATCCCGCGACGTTCCTGCGAGCGCTCGGCCCGGAACCGTGGAATGCCGCCTACGTGCAGCCGTGCCGCCGCCCCACCGACGGCCGCTACGGCGAGAACCCGAACCGCCTGCAACGCTATTACCAGTACCAGGTGGCGATGAAGCCGAATCCGGACAACATCGTCGAGCTGTACTTCGATTCACTGAAGGCGCTCGGCGTCGATCCGCTGGTGCACGACCTGCGCCTGGTCGAGGACAACTGGGAATCGCCGACGCTCGGTGCCTGGGGCCTGGGCTGGGAAGTGTGGTTGAACGGCATGGAAGTCACGCAGTTCACCTATTTCCAGCAGGCCGGCGGCCTCGAATGCCGGCCGGTACTCGGCGAGATCACCTACGGCCTCGAGCGCCTGTGCATGTACCTGCAGAACGTCGACAACGTCTTCGACCTGGTGTGGACGCATGGCCCGCAAGGCACGGTCACTTATCGCGATGTCTACCACCAGAACGAAGTCGAGCAGAGCGCCTACAACTTCGAGCACGCCAACGTCGAGGTCTTGCTGCGCCGCTTCGACGAATGCGAGGCCGAGGCCTTGAAGCTGGTCGAGCTCGGCCTGCCGCTGCCGGCCTACGACCAGGTCTGCAAGGCCTCGCACTGCTTCAACCTGCTCGACGCGCGCCGTGCGATCGGCGTCACCGAACGCCAGCGCTTCATCCTGCGCGTGCGCAAGCTGTCGCAGGCGGTGGCGGAGAGTTACTTCGCGCAGCGCGAGCAGCTGGGATTTCCGGGATTGAAGAAAACACACGAGGCCGCTTGAACGCCCTCTCGCGCTTGCGGGAGAGGGTTGGGGTGAGGGTTCCGCTTTTCGCGCGCTACCGACGCGAGTGGCGACCTGAAGCTCCCTCATCCGGCGCTCCGCGCCACCTTCTCCCGCAAGCGGGAGAAGAAAGGAACCACCGCAAGGCTTGGCAATGACCGACATGAAACCGCTGCTCATCGAACTCGGCACCGAGGAATTGCCGGTACAGGCCTTGCCCGGCCTTGCCCAGGCCTTCTTCGACGGCGTCGCCGATGCGCTGGCCAGGCGCGGCATCGCCTTCGAGCGCGGCGAAGCGAAACCGCTCTACACGCCGCGCCGCCTCGCCGTGCTGCTGCCGGGCGTCGGCATCGAGCAGCCCGAGCAGCGTTCCGAAGTGCCCGGTCCCTATCTCAACATCGCGCTCGACGCCGACGGCCAGCCGACCAAGGCGCTGCAGGGCTTCGCGCAAAAGGCCGGCATCGAGTGGACGCAGCTCGAACGCGCCACCGACGGCAAGGGCGAGCGCTTCGTGCACCGCGCGGTGAAGCCCGGCGCGCAAACCGCGTCGCTGCTGCCGGAGATCGTGCGCGAGGCGATCGCCGCGATGCCGATTCCCAAGCCCATGCGCTGGGGCGACCATGACTACGCGTTCGCGCGGCCGGTGCACTGGCTGGTGCTGCTGTTCGGCAAGGACGTGGTCGAGGGTGGAGTGTTCGGCGTGCGCGCCGACCGCATGAGCCGCGGCCATCGCTTCATGCATGACAAGCCGGTGTGGATCGGCCGGCCCGACGACTACGTCGACGCATTGCGCGGCGCGAAGGTGCTGGTGGATCCCGACGAGCGGCGCGAGCGCATCGTGCGCGAAGTGGAACACGCCGCTGCGGGCACCGGCGGCATCGCGCGCATCGACGAAGGCAATCTTGCGCAGGTGAACTGCCTGGTCGAATGGCCGAAGGCAGTCGCGTGCTCGTTCGAGCCTGCGTTCCTCGCCGTGCCGCAGGAAGCGCTGGTCGCCACCATGCAGACCAACCAGAAGTTCTTCCCGGTGCTGGACGACGGCGGCCGGCTGACCGAGCACTTCATCGGCATCGCCAACATCGAGTCGAAGAACGAAACCGAGATCCGCAAGGGCTACGAACGCGTGATCCGTCCGCGTTTCGCCGACGCGCAGTTCTTCTTCGTCGAGGACATGAAGCAGGGCCTGGCGTCGATGAACGCCGGTCTGAAGACGGTGACTTACCAAGGCAAGCTCGGCACGATCGCCGACAAGGTCGCGCGCGTCGCCTCGATCGCGCAGGTCGTCGCTTCGCGCGTCGGCGTCGATCCGGCGCAGGCACGCGACGCCGCGTTGCTGTCGAAGGCCGACCTGCAGTCGCGGCTGGTCAACGAGTTCCCGGAACTGCAGGGCATCGCCGGCCGCTACTACGCCGCGGTCGAACAGCAACCGCTCGAGGTCGCCGCTGCGATCGACGAGGCCTACATGCCGCGTTTCGCCGGCGATGCGATCGCGCCCTCGAAACTCGGCCAGGTATTGGCGATCGCCGAGCGTCTCGACACGCTGGCCGGTGGTTTCGCCGCGGGACTGAAACCTTCGGGCAGCAAGGACCCATTCGCGTTGCGTCGTCATGCGCTCGGCCTGGCGCGCACGATCCTCGAGGGTGGGCTCGAACTCAACCCGGGCACGCTGCTGGGCATGGCGCATCGCATCCAGCCCGACAGTGCGGTGCCTGTGCCCGCGGGTCTAGACGAGACAGCCGCGAACGAATGGCGCGATGCGAAGGCGCTGTCGCAGGCTTTCGATGCCGGCGGCATGCAGGGCTTCGTGTTCGACCGCTTGCGCAACTATTACGCCGAGCGCGGGGTGCCATCACAGCAGTTCGATGCCGTCGAGCAGGTTGCGCCGCCATCGCTGCCGGACTTCGAGCGGCGCCTCGCGGCGATCGGCGAGTTCGCCAAGCTACCGGAAGCCGAGGCGCTGGCCGCGGCCAACAAGCGCATCCGCAACATCCTGCGCAAGGTCGAGGGCGCGATTCCATCGACCATCGATGCGACGCTGTTCACCGAACCTGCCGAACGCGAGCTGCACGAAGCCGTCGAGCTGGCGATCGCCGATAGCGACGAGGCCCTGGCGCAGCGCGACTATGTCGCCGTGCTCGGCCGCCTCGCGCGGTTGCGTCCGCAGGTCGACGCTTTCTTCGACAGCGTGATGGTCAACGTCGACGACGCAGCCGTGCGCGACAACCGGCTGGCGTTGCTGCAGCGGCTTGCGGATCGATTGGGCAGCGTCGCGGCGATCGAGCACTTGTCCACATAATCTCTCAGCCGCATGGCGGGTCATGACGTGTTGAGGTTTCCATTTGCGCAGCTCTGGTTAATCGGTTCTTGACAGCCACCGGTTATGCTCCCGGCATGCCGTCCCCCTCCCGTCTCGTTGCCGCCGCCGTCGTCCTGTTCGCCTGCGGCGCGGCGCACGCGGCCAAGGTCGAGAAGGTCGATATCACCGGCCTCGACGAGGTGAAGACCGAGAACGTGCGCGTATCGCTGTCGCTGGTCGATGCGATCGGCAGGGACATCTCCGGACGCCGCCTGGCCTACCTGCTGCGCGAAGCCGAGGCCGAGACGCGCGAGGCGCTTGAGCCGTTCGGTTACTACTCGCCGACGATCACCGTCAGCGACAGCCGCGGCCCGCGCGCGGTCCGCGATGCTGCGGTCGCAGCGACGACCGAAGCAGCGACGGATGCGCCGGCGGACGCAGCCACGACGGACACACCTGAGACAGCGCAGACCGGCACTGCACGCACGCCGCGCGCGCCGCAGCCACCGATGTCGGTCACCATCCACGTCGAACTCGGCGAGCCGGTGCGCGTGCGCAATGCCGATCTCGCGATCCTCGGCGAAGGCAGCCAGGACCGCTATCTCAAGCAGGACCTCGGCGCGTTCACCCCGCAGCGCGGCGCGGTGTTCGACCACGGCCTCTACGAGGCGAGCAAGGCGCGGATCTCGCGCCGCCTCGCCGAGCGCGGCTATTTCGACGCCGACTTCGCCTCTCGCCGCGTTGCGGTGACGCGCGCGCAGAACGCCGCCGACATCGACCTGGTCTGGAGCAGCGGCGAGCGCTACGACATGGGCACGGTGACATTCGAGCAGACGCCGAAGCGGATCATCGGCGAGAGCCTGCTGCAGAAACTCATCTACTGGAAGGAAGGCCAGTACTACCACCAGGGTCGTCTCGACCGCCTGCGCAAGTCGCTGGTGTCGCTGGACTACTTCAGCCGCATCGACATCGAGCCGCAGCCCGAGAACGCGGTCGACAAGCGCGTGCCGGTGCAGGTCACGCTGACACCGGCCAAGCGCAGCGTCTATACCGCCGGCGTCAGTTACGGCACCGACAGCGGCGCCGGCGTGCGCCTGGGCGTGGAGCGCCGCTATCTCAATTCGCGCGGCCACAAGGCGTTGGCGCAACTCGACTACGCGCAGAACCGCAAGACGCTGACGCTGCAGTACCGCGTGCCGGCGTTCGCCTGGCTCGATGGCTGGTACACCGCCAGCCTGCAGGCGGCCGACGAGCAGACCGACTACATCGACACGCGTCGCGTCGAGTTCGTCGCCAGCCGCAGCGGCCAGTACGACCGCAACCTCAACCTGATCGCATCGCTGCACACCTTGCGAGAGCGCTGGGCCTACGAGTACGAAGACGATGGCGATGACGGCACCGAACCGTTGTATCGCTACGCCACGTTCTCCTATCCGTCGCTGCGCGCCGAGTACGTGGATGCCGATGACAGGCTTTATCCGCGCAAGGGCCTCGGTGGTTCGCTGATGCTGCGCGGCGGCGTCGAGGGCGCAGGATCGGATGCGACCTTCGCGCAGATCCATGCGCGCGCGAGTTGGTTCAAGGGGCTCGGCGAACGCAGCCGCCTGATCGTGCGCGGCGAGCTCGGCCACACCTTCACCGATGCGCTGGTCGACATGCCGCCGAGCCTGCGCTTCTACGCCGGCGGCGACCGCAGCATCCGCGGCTACGACTATCGCGAGGTCGGGCCGCGCATCGTCGATGCCGACGGCCGCAACGCCTTCGCGCTCGGCGCCAAGAACGTCGTCACCACCAGCGTCGAGTACGAGCAGTACCTGGCCAACGGTTGGGGCTTCGCGACCTTCGTCGACAGCGGCAGCGCCTTCGACGACACGCCCGACTGGCGCACCGGCGTCGGCGTCGGCCTGCGCTGGAAATCGCCGGTCGGGCCGCTGCGCGTCGACATCGCGCGCGGACTGGACGACCCGGACAACTCGTTCACGCTGCACCTCAACATCGGCGCCGACCTGTGATGAGCCGACCGTCCGTAAGCGACCACGACACCGCCATCGCCGAACTGCGCGCGCGGCGGCGTGCGCGCGTGCGCGTGCTGGTAGTGCGCAGCGCGTTCACCACGCTTGGCCTGCTGCTGCTGGCGGCCGTCCTGTTGTACTGGCTGCTGATGACCGTCGGCGGCCGCGACGTGCTGCTGTCGCAGATCGTGGCGCGCCTGCCGGCCGATACCACGCTGACGTGGCGCAGCGCGGAAGGCCCGGCGTCGGGCCCGTTGACCTTGCGTGACGTGAGCTTCGAGACGCCGACGCGCGACCGGACCTGTTCGGAGGCGGGCACGGAAGATTGCCCGATCACCGGTCGCATCGTGTTCTTCGCGCGCACGATCGTGCTCGATCCCGCGATCCGGCCGCTGTTCGGGCGGCGCCTGCGTCTGGACGCGCTCGACATCGCCGGCGCCACCCTCGACCTGCCCAAGAGCGACGAGCCATTCGAACTGCCGCGCTGGCCCGAGGTGCTGCCGGAGATCGCACCGCCGCTGGCGCTGCAGGCCGACACGATCCGCATCGACGGCTTCAAGGTCACGCAGGCGCGCGAAACACTGATCGACATCCATCGCCTGCGTGGCGGCCTCGACGCATCGACCGGCAGGCTGCACATCGAACGCGTGCGTATCGACAGCGATCGCGGTCGTTTCGCGCTGCACGGCGACTACGCGCCCGAAGACGACTACCGCACCGACCTGACCGCCAGCGCGGTGCTGCCCGCGCCGTCCGGTCGCACTGCGCCGAAGCTCGGGCTGGTCGCGCGCGGCGAATTGTCGACGATGGATGTCGCGCTGTCGGGCAACGTGCCGGCACCGCTGCGCGCGACGCTGACGCTGCGTGCGCCCGCGACCGCGAAGGACGTACCGCGCTGGACCTTGCGCGCAAATTCGACGGCATTGGAGCTGGGCCTGCTCACCGGGAGCGACGAGGTGTCGGCGCCGCTTGCCTTCGACGTGCGTGCCGGGGGCACGGGCGGCCAGGCGCGATTGCAGGGCAAGTTCACGCAAGGCGAGTTCACCGCGACGATCCTGCCGTCGAAACTGCGCCTCGACAACCAGGTGCTCGACGTGCAGCCGCTCGCGCTGCAGGTGTTCGATGGCACTGCGGTCCTGCGCGGGCGCGCCGATTTCCGCGATGCGAACAACCGCAAGTTCCGCTTCGCGATCAATGCTCGCGGCCTGACCTGGGGCGGCGCCGCGACAACGGCCGCGAACCCGACACAAGCTGCGACCGACACGCCCGCGATCGTCGCCGATGCCGATCTCGGCTTCGCAGGCACGGTCGAGGCCTGGGCTGCGATCGGCAAGGCGACGCTGGTACGCGACAGCCAGTCAGCGGCGATCGACTTCGACGGCCGCGGCGACGCGCAGCGCATGACGCTGAAGACGCTGCGCGCGACCATGCCGACCGGCACACTCGACGGCAGCGGTTCACTGGCCTGGGCGCCGGCGCTCGGCTGGGACATCGATGCGACGCTGGCGGGCTTCGATCCGGGTTACTTCGCCGCCGACTGGAAAGGCGCGGTCAACGGCGAGCTCGCCACGCGCGGGACGACGCGTGCCGACGGCGGGCTCGATGTCGCCGTCGATGCCTCGCAACTCGGCGGCCGCCTGCGTGGTCGGCCGTTGCAGGGGCGTGGCCGTTTCCTGATGCGCG
>JACMKK010000307.1 GCA_014380115.1 Luteimonas sp.
CGAGTAGCGTCGTGGCCTGCTGCAGGCTGCGCTCGACCAGGCCGATCGCTGCGCCTTCGCAACCCGACGCCAGCGCATCGTCGGTATCGCCCG
This sequence comes from Luteimonas sp., assembly GCA_014380115.1. GTDB lineage: Bacteria > Pseudomonadota > Gammaproteobacteria > Xanthomonadales > Xanthomonadaceae > Luteimonas. The sequence continues at coordinate 94 of JACMKK010000307.1, forward strand.
CGAACTCGACGTAACGGCCGCCGCTGTCCGGCAATTGCGCTGCGCGCGCGTGCAGCGCCTGCCGCATCAGCATCGGCGAAGGCGCGATGCGGCCGCCGCGATGGACGCCCGCGTCGTCGAGCAAATCGATGGTCAGGGCCGTGCCGACACCGACCACGAGCCAGGGTCGCGTGCCACGCGCGCGCGCTGCGAGCAGCGCCAGGAAACGGTCGACACCCAGGCGCTGCGGCTGTGCGTAGGCGATGCTGACTTGGCCCGACACGGCATCGACAAAACGTGCCTGCGTCGTCGCGCGCGAGATCCGGCCGCAACACTGGCCGAGCCCGTCCAGCAGCGCCACGCGCAACGCGGCCGGGGCGACGCTGGCGATGAAGGCCGCTTCGAAGCGTTCCGGCAGTGCTGCCCGCCAACCAGGCGCAAGCGTGCCGCCCTCATGCGCGATCGCGACGACTTCCCCGACGCTGCCATCGTCGCGCAGCGCCGCATGCTTCAGGCGCGAGTTGCCGAGATCGAACAGCCAGAGGCTCATTGCCGCCGCACGCTGACTTCGCCCGCATGGAAATCGCGGACGACGCCTCCGATGCGGACCCGCAGCGCGCCGTCCTCGGCCACGCCCAAGGCCGTGCCGGCGTGACGGACATCACCGGCCTGTACCACCACTTCACGGCCGGCAAGCGCATCGATGCGGCGGTAGTCGTCGAGGAAAGGCGCGAGGCCGACGACGTCGAAACGTTCCAGGCTCGCCAGCAACTTCGCGAGCACGACGGCGGCGACTTCGTTGCGTGCGACGTGCGCTGCTCCCGACAGGGTCGCCAGGTCGATCCACGGCTGGTCGATGCCTGCCGCAAACGTGGCCGGCATGCGCAGGTTGAGGCCGAAGCCGATCACCGCGCGCACGGGTCCGGCGTGCTCGCCGCCGCCTTCGACCAAGACGCCGCCGAGCTTGCGCAGCACTTGGCCCGGACGGGCCGCGGAGTCGTCGGCCACCACCAGGTCGTTGGGCCACTTCAAGCCGACGCATTCGATGCCGAGTGCATGCAGTGCCTCGACGGCGGCGACGCCGGCCACCAGGCCGAGTCCGCCGAGTCGTGCCAGTCCGCCCGAATAGTGGCGCGCGATCGACAGGTAAAGATTGGCGGCCAGTGGCGACGCCCAGTCGCGTCCGCGCCGACCGCGACCGCCGGTCTGGCGTTCGGCCAGCAGCACTGTCGCGCCTGCGCTGGGCGTGGCGCGGCGCAAGAGTTCCGAGTTGGTCGAATCGATCGACCATGCGATCTCGAATCCGGCGACTTGCGCGCGCTGTTGCGCGGGAAGCCGCGCCAGGATCACGTCCGCGTCGAGCAGCTCGAGCGGTCGCGCTAGCGCATAGCCGCGCCCAGTCCGCGCTTCGATCTCCACTCCGGCCGCGCGCAAGGCATCGATGCGTTTCCAGATCGCGGCGCGGGTGTGGCCCGACTCGCGCGCGAGCGCATCGCCGGTCGCGGGGCCGGCGACCAGTCGCTGCAGCAAGGCGCGTTCGACATTCACGGGCGGCGCCACAGTCGATGCAACAGGCGGGCGCGTTCGAAACGCGATTCACCGCCCGTTTGCAGGCGCGCCAGATTGCCACGGTGCGTGAACAGCAACAGCATTGCCGCGGCGTTGGCGAATACCAGCCGCGCGGGTTCGGCCCCGGTGAACCAGGCGATCACCGCGAGCGCGATGCCGGCGGCGACCGTCGCCAATCCGACGTAACCGCTGGACACCATCGTCGCGATCCATACCACCACCAGGGCGGGCGTCACCCAGGGCCACAGCACTAGCACGCTTCCGGCCAGCGTCGCCGCACCTTTGCCGCCGCGGAAACCGTGCCACAGCGGCCAGACATGGCCGATCATGGCGGCGAACGCGGCCGCATAGGCGTGCACGGTCGCATCGAAGCGCGACTCCGTAGGCGCACAGCGCAGCGCGACCCAGGCGACCAGCGCACCTTTGGCGATATCGAACAGCGCCGCGCCGGCGCCGAAGGCGAAGCCCTGCGTACGGAATGCGTTCGATCCGCCGGCATTGCCGCTGCCCTGCGTGCGGATGTCGACGCCGTGCAGGCGCCCGATCAGCAAGCTGCCCGACACCGAACCGATCAGATAGGCGGCGAGCAGGATGAGCAGGGATTGCGCGCTGGAGGGCATGGAATCGGGAATCGGGAATCGGGAATCGGGAATCGGGAATCGGGAATCGGGAATCGGGAATCGGGAATCGGGAAGAGCGTAGCTTTTCTTGCTGCTCATCCCGGGGCAAACCGGGATGACGGTAAACGCTGCTCGAATCTTCAGATGTCGCCGTTCCGCACCTCCGCTTCACTGAACCATCGATCGATCACGAACACCCCTCGACATAATCGACCTGCGGCGGCACGCCGACGCGCCACTCCGTGACCTTGCCGGCGGCGTCGGTCTCGAACACCAATACGCCATTGCCGCCGGCGCCGTCCTTGACGCGCAGGTATTTGCCGCCTTCGACATACTTGTGGTTCTGCTCCGTGACTCCGGGGTACAGTTTTTTGATCTCGTCCGCCGTCATGCCGCGCTTGCCGCCGCCCGGCGCAACTTCCTTGTCGTTGGAGACGTCATAACGCACGAACTTGCCGTCCTCGATCATGAAGGCGAAATACGCCGGCGTCGGATTCGAGATCGGATTGAGGTGATAGCAGGTCGTGCCCTCGGACGGCTTGCCGTTGAGCTCACCACCCCAGGCCTTCTTCGCTTCGTCCGCGCTCATGCCGAAGCGCATGTCGCCGTAGCCGTCGTAACGCGCCAGCCCTTCGGCAGGCGCCGGCGAAACCGGCGCGGTCGCGGGGGGCACGTCTTCCACCGGCTGGTCCAACGGCGGCGGAACGGCCGCGGCGCCGGCGTCGGCCTGACTGGCGGATGGCGCACGCTCGCAAGCGCCGAGCAACAGCAACAGGCAGGCGGTGGAAAGGCACGAGCGCAGCAGTGGCAAGGTCATGTCGGACTCCTGGTCGGGGTGATCGCAGCGTAGCCCATCGACATGGCGCGGCGGAAATGTGCACATCGTCGAACTTGCAACGCCGGCACGAACGTCCTGTGCACGGTTGTCATCACGCGTTCATCCCCTGCCGCTAGCGTCTCGCGCCTACAGGGGCGTCATCATGCAGTTGCACAAGACCGACAAGGCGCGCTCGGCCCTGCTTGAGCGCACGGACACGTTGACCGCGCAGGATCGCCGCATCCTGATCCTGAGCGACGGCCAGCGCAGTCTCGAGGACATCGTCGGCCTGCTGGGCTCGCCTGCACGACCGGCAGTGTTGCGATTGGTGGAAGAACGCTACCTCGCCACGTCCCATTCCGCGACGGCTTCCGTTGCCGGCACCGCGCCGGGGATGGGCGCGCCAGCCGCCGCTACCCATATCGCGGCAGCCACGCCGCCGCCCCCGGCACCTAACACGACACGGCGTTCGCTGGCCGCGACCAAGATGTACATGCTCGACATGCTGCAGCTGCAGCGCGATGCCGAAGCCGCCGGGATCAAGGCGACCATCCAGACCAGCATCGGAACCGAAGCGCTGGTCGCCGCCGTGCTGCTGGGCATGCAGCACATCCAGCGCATCGCAAATCCGTCTTACAGCCAGCGCGTGTTCAATCGCGTGGCGGAAATGATTCCGGAAGAGGCGCTACCTGCCCTGCAGGCGCAATGCGCCCCCGCTGAGCATTCGTCGGCCGGTTGATGCACCGACTCATCCCGCCGGCGGCGTGAAGCGCCTCGTGAGGCCGGCCCAGCAATGCTGGTAATCGCGCTGTCGGTGCGGGGCATCGAGCGCCTGCCGCGTCGGCCGGATCACCGCGCGCGTCTCGAACATGAAGGCCATGGTGTCGCCGATCACGTCGGGCTCCGACAGGTCCGCATTCGAGGCCTTGTCGAAGGTCTGCGCATCCGGCCCATGCCCGCTCATGCAGTTGTGCAGGCTCGCGCCGCCGGGCGCGAAGCCCTCGGCTTTCGCGTCGTAGGCGCCGTGCACCAGGCCCATGAACTCGCTGGCGACGTTGCGATGAAACCACGGCGGCCTGAACGTGTGCTGCGCCACCAGCCAGCGCGGCGGGAAGATCACGAAGTCCATGTTCGCCGTGCCATGCGTGTCGCTGGGCGAGGTCAACACGGTGAAGATGCTCGGATCGGGATGGTCGAAGCTGATCGAGCCGATCGCGTTGAAGCGACGCAGGTCGTACTTGTACGGCGCGTAGTTGCCGTGCCAGCCGACGACGTCGAGCGGCGAATGGTCGATCGACGCGCGCCAGAGATGACCCTGGAACTTGGCGACGAGCTCGAAGTCGCTCTCGATGTCTTCGTAGGCGGCTTTCGGAGCCAGGAAATCGCGCGGATTGGCCAGTCCATTCGCGCCGATCGGACCGAGGTCCGGCAACCGCATCTGCAAACCGAAATTCTCGCAGACATAACCGCGCGCCGCCCCATCGGGCAGTTCGACGCGGAAACGCACGCCGCGCGGGATCACCGCGATTTCCTGCGGTGCGACGTCGAGCACGCCGAGCTCGGTCGCGATGCGCAATGCGCCCTGCTGCGGCACGATCAGCAGCTCGCCGTCGGCGCTATAGAAGAAGCGTCCGTGCATCGATGCGTTGGCGGCATACAGGTGGATGCCGACGCCGTGCTGCGCGGCGGCGTTGCCATTGCCGGCCATCGTGTACAACCCATCGACGAAATCGCGTGGCGCCTCCGGCAGCGGTAGCGGCAGCGGATTCCAGCGCAACTGGTCAGGCGTCACCGGACCATCACCGAAATCGTCATGGAAATGGGATTGCTGGAAGGACTCGAACGTGCCGTGCATCGCGGCCGGCCGGATGCGATACAGCCAGCTGCGCCGGTTCTCGCCGCGCGGCGCGGTGAACGCGGTGCCCGACAGCTGCTCTGCGTAGAGCCCATGCGCGACCTGCTGCGGCGAGTTCTGGCCTTGCGGCAAGGCGCCGGCCACGGCTTCGGTGGCGAACTCGTTGCCGAAGCCGGATTGGTAGCCGTTCGATTTCATTCGCGTCCCGTCACTGTAGGGTGGGCCCCGGCCCACCGTCGCCGTGAAGGTGGGCCGAGGCCCACCCTACAGACATCAAAGCACGCCGCGTTTCATCTGGTCGCGCTCGATGCTCTCGAACAGCGCCTGGAAATTGCCCTCGCCGAAGCCTTCGTTGCCCTTGCGCTGGATGATCTCGAAGAAGATCGGACCGATCGCGTTGGTGGTGAAGATCTGCAGCAGCTTGCGCTTGTGCGTTTCCGGATCGGCGTCGATCAGGATCTTGTTCCGTGCAAGGCGCGCGACATCCTCGCCGTGGTTCGGCACGCGCTGGTCGATCACTTCGAAGTAGGTGTCGGGCGTGTCGAGGAATTCGACGCCTTCCGCGCGCATCTTCTCCACCGTCGAATAGATATCGTCGGTGAAGCAGGCGATGTGCTGGATGCCCTCGCCCTTGTAGGTGTCCAGGTACTCGTTGATCTGCGACTTGGGGTCGTTCGACTCGTTGAGCGGGATGCGGACGATGCCGTCCGGCGCGGTCATCGCCTTCGACACCAGGCCGGTCTTCGCGCCCTTGATGTCGAAGTAGCGGATTTCGCGGAAGTTGAACAGGCGCTCGTAGTAATCCGACCACTTCTGCATGTTGCCGAAGTAGAGGTTGTGGGTGAGGTGGTCGATGAAGGTCAGGCCGAATCCGATCGGGTTCGGCTCGGCACCCTGCACCGGCAGGAATTCTTCGTACATCGAACCCTTGTCGCCATAGCGGTCGATCAGGTACAGCATGCAGTCGCCGATGCCCTTGACCACGGGCGCATCGACGGCCTTGGTGTCGGCCTTGTGGTCGATCGCCTCGCCACCATTGCCGAGCACGGTCTTCAGCACCTCGTCGCCGGGCTTCTTGAAACGGATCGCGAAGCCACAGGCGCTCGGGCCATGCGCCCTGGCGAAATCGGCGGCGAATGAATCCGGGTCTTCGTTGACCAGGAAGTTGACGCCCCCCTGGCGGTAGATCGTGATCGGCCGCGTCTTGTGGCGCAGCGCGGCCGTGAAGCCCATCTTGCGGAAATGATCGTGCAGCAGGTCGCCCTGGCCCTCCGGCGCGGCAAATTCGACGAACTCGAAGCCGTCGATGCCCATCGGGTTCTCGAAGGTCGTGACCTGCATGCCGAGGTTGGGGCCCTGGGCCTGGGTCTGCGGTTGTGCGCTCATGGGGTGCTCCGTGGTGCGTTGCGGCTTGCGCGATCGTGGCCGACGTTATAGTTTCAGATGTAACCATTTGCAAGGCGCAACGCAGCATGTCCCCAAGGGCTACGCGGCCAAAGGCCGCCGCAAAACACCTTCTCCCGCTTGCGGGAGAAGGTGGCCCGCAGGGCCGGATGAGGGAAAGCGCCCGCAATGCCCAGTCCCCTGGCCCCACCGAACACGCCACCCTCGACCTCGAGCACTTCCTGCCCTACCGCCTCAGCGTGCTGTCCAACCGCATCAGCCAGACCATCGCCAGCGCCTATGCCGAGCGTTTCGGTATCGGCATCACCGAGTGGCGCGTGATCGCGGTGCTCGGGCGCTATTCGGGGCTGTCGGCGAACGGCGTGGCTGAGCGCACGGCGATGGACAAGGTCGCCGTCAGCCGCGCGCTCGCGCGGCTGCTCGAGCGCGGCCTGCTGCAGCGCGAACCGCATGGCGACGATCGCCGTCGCTCGGTGCTCGAACTCAGCGAGGCGGGATACTGCGTGTACGACGAAGTGGTGCCGCTTGCACTCGGTTACGAACGCGCGTTGCTGGCGCCATTGAACCGCGACGAGCGCGTGGTCCTGGATCGGTTACTGGCCAAGCTCGAAGCCGCGACGGCGCTGTAAGGGCGATTTCCGCCGCTAGCCTTCGCCCCCTTTGAAAAAGGGGGCAGCGCGCCACGTCGCGCGGGGGATTTGCTTTTCGCGGTGACCACGACCGCATTGCGCCGGCCCGCCTCCAGCAAGATCAAGAGCAAATCCCCCAGCCGTGCGCTGCGCGCTCGCCTTGCCCCCTTTTCCAAAGGGGGCGAAAGCGGGTTCGCAAGGCGCTGACGCAAAAGCGACTGCGCGTCGATACCAAGGCGGCAAGACCCGCCTTACTTCACGCCGTGCATCAGCTTCTGGATCAGCGGCGCTACCAGGAACAACAACACGCCTGCGCCGACCAACGCCCAGAAGCCGAAGGTGTAGCCGGTCAGCGCGGAAGCCGTGGTCATGCCGGTTTCGCCGCTCACCTGGCCGGCGAAGATGCCCGAAAAGTTGTTGCCGATACCGGTCGACAGGAACCAGCCGCCCATGCCGAAACCGACCAGGCGCATCGGCGCCAGCTTGGTCACCATCGACAGGCCGATCGGCGACAGGCACAGCTCGCCGATCGACTGGATGACGTAGACCATGAACAACGTCCAGAACGGGATCTTGCCGACGTCGTTGACCAGGCTCGACAGCGCGAACATCAGCAACAGGAAGGCCAGGCCGTTGAAGATCAGGCCGAGGCTGAACTTGCGCGGGATGTTGGGCTCCACATTGCGCCTGCCCATCCAGATCCAGATCAGTGCGATGACCGGGGCCAGGGCGATGATCGCCAGCGAATTCACCGACTGGAACCAGGCATTCGAGAACACGAAGCCGCCCGGGCCGAAGATGTCGCGGTCGACGATCTTGTCGGCGAGGAAGGTGAATGAACTGCCCGCCTGCTCGAAGAACATCCAGAACAGGATGTTGAAGACGAAGATGATCAGCATCGCGATCGCCTTGTCGCGCTGCACCTTGCCTTCACGGATGCCCTCGACCAGCAGCAGCGTGCAGAGGATGACGAACATCGGCAGCAGCACATACCAGTTCAGCGGTCCGGCGCCCATCGACAGCAAGAAGTACACCGCCGGGATCGCGGCGAGCGCACCGATGAACACGTAAAGCACCTTTTGCTTGCCGCCGTCGCCTTCCGGCGGACGGCCGATGCCGGCGAGCTGGCGACGACCGAACCAGAACCACACCAGGCTCAGCAGCATGCCGATGCCCGAGGCAATGAACACGTACTTGTAGGCCGGCATCGCCTGCGTGCCGAAGATCTGATCGGCGAGGATGCCGGTGAGGATCGGCGCGAGAAAACCGCCGAGGTTGATGCCCATATAGAAGATGGTGAACCCGGCGTCGCGACGGTTGTCATCGGTGGCGTACAGCTTGCCGACCATGGTCGAGATGTTCGGCTTGAACAGGCCGTTGCCGCAGATGATCGTGGCCAGGCCGAATTTGAAGACCTCCGGATCCGGCATCGAGATCATGAATAGACCGGCCGCCATGATCACCGCACCCAGCAGGATCGAGCGCTGATAGCCGAGCACTCGGTCGGCGACGTAACCGCCGAAGATCGCGGCCGCATAAACCAGCGCCAGATAGGCGCCGTAAATGAGATTCGACGGCGCCTCACCTGCGGCATTGCCGTCATGGAATTGCGCGACCATGTACAGCACCAGCGCCCAGCGGATGCCATAGAAGGCGAACCGCTCCCAGAACTCCGTCATGAACAGCATCCACAGCGGCGCGGGATGGCCCAAGCGCTGCGCGAACTGCGGCGGCTCGGAACCGCCTCCCGGTGGCGCCATCAACGGTGGGCCGGCCGGTTCGGCGGCGTTGGGAACGTGGACGTTCATGCAGTAACCCCTGTCGATGGTTCAGGAATGGTGCGCCCGCCTGCGCGGGACGCGCGAGGATTACCGACAGCGGCTCGTCACGTCAAACCGGTGGCGTACTGCCGCAATGCAGCATTCGCGATGGCAGAGCGCCCGCTCCGAAACATCTTGATCTCGAAGGGCGACGGCTTTTTGCTCGTCATTCCGGCGATCCTTCAAGTGCAAGGACACAAACGCAGGCCTCACTGAGTTTCTGCTTGTTCCGCCCCGTACCCACCACCGGGCCCGATCACCGTCCGCACCTCGAACAACTCCGGGAAGAACGTCAGCTCCAGCGCCTGGCGCAGGAAACCGACGCCGCTCGATCCGCCGGTGCCGCGCTTGAAGCCGATGATGCGCATCACCGTGCGCATGTGGCGGAAGCGCCACAGCTGGAATTGCGTTTCGAGATCGACCAGGTCCTCGCACAGGTGGTATTCCTGCCAGTGCGCCTCGGTGTCCTCGTAGATGCGCTCGAACACCGGTACGAGGTCGGCATTGAACACGTGCGGTTTCGACCAGTCACGATCCAGGTGCACGTCCGGGACCGCGTGGCCGCGGCGCGCGAGGTAGCGCAGCGCCTCGTCGTAGAGCCCGGGCGACTGCAAGGCCTCGCGCAGCGTTTCCTGCCCCTCGGGATCGTGCGCGAACACCTTCAGCATCGCCGCATTCTTGTTGCCGAGCAGGAACTCCATGGTCCGGTACTGCACCGACTGGAAGCCCGACGACGGGCCGAGCAGTTCGCGGAACTCCATGTATTCCGACGGCGTCAGCGTCTCCAGCACCGACCACATTTCAGTCAGTTGGCGCAGCACTACCTTGCAGCGGGCGAAGATCTTCTGGCAGGGATCGAGGCGGTCGGCGCGCAGGTGCGCGATGGCTGCGCGCAGCTCGTGCACCATCAGCTTGATCCACAGCTCGGCGACCTGGTGCTGGACGATGAACAGCAACTCGTCGTGATGCGGCGGGTTCGACAGCGGTTGCTGCGCCGACAGGAGTCGGTCCAGGCGCAGGTAGCCGTCGTAGGTCATGCGCCCGGCCAGGTCGGTGTGGATGCCGGCCTCGAGCGGGCGTTCGTTGTCTTCGATGCTCATGGGTTCAGGTTAACGCATCGGTCCGAAATGCCGATCTGAGCTAGGTAATGGGCCCGGATTCGGCGACCATAGCCCTCGCGCGGCAACGCGCATTGCCGGCATCCAAGACGTCATGGACATCTTCAAGATCTTCACCATCGAGGCAGCGCATCGCCTGCCGAACGTGCCGGCGGGCCACAAATGCGCGCGGCTGCACGGGCATTCGTTCCGGGTCGAGGTGCATGTCGCCGGCGAGCCCGGCGAGCAAACCGGCTGGGTGATGGACTTCGCCGACCTCAAGGCGGCCTTTCAGCCGCTGTACGACCAGCTCGACCACCATTACCTCAATGAAGTCGAGGGTTTGGAGAACCCAACCAGCGAGCGGCTGGCGGCCTGGATCTGGGAGCGGCTGCGGCCGCGGCTGCCGCTGTTGAGCGAGATCGTGGTCCATGAGACCTGCACTTCCGGGTGCCGTTATCGGGGATGAGCCGTCTGGACGACCCGCACGGCCGGCATCGGCGGTCGCGGCTGGGTATGCCGCTGCATGCCGCAACTTACTGATTTAAAACGAGTCCTGAACGAACCGACGAACGGTCGCGGCCAAATGTTGCAATGCAACAAACCTGCGCTTATGCTGCACCGCACCAAACCGGCAATCCCTGCCGGACAACGCAGGAAACCGCCATGTACCAGAACATCAACGATCAGTTCGGCTCGGCCACGCGCCAGTTCGCCGACACCGCCGCCCAGGTCAACCAGCTGGCCCTCGAGAACGCCGAAAAGGTGTTCGGCCTGCAGTTCGCCACCCTGGAGCAGAACGTCAATGCTGCGTTCGCTTTCTGGGGCGAGCTTGCCCAGGTCCGTGACGTCGACGGCCTCAAGAACGTATGGCCGAAGGGCGTGCAGGTCGCGCGCGAGAACATCGAGCGCACCATCAGCACCGGCCAGGAAGTGTTCGGCCGCACCGTGAAGACGAACGAAGCCATTGCCCAGATCGCCAAGGGTCAGGTCGAGTCCGCCACCGCGACCGTGCAGGCGAACGCCGAAGAAGCCGTCAAGGCTGCCGCCAAGCGCGCCAAGTAAGTCTCCAAGCCGGGCGACCGGCAACGCGGTCTCTCTCCCCGCGTGATGTGAAAACCCGGCAGCTCACGCTGCCGGGTTTTTTTTTGCCACAGCAAATCTCTCCCGGCCCCCCTAGAGCCCGGGAGAAAAAAAGCCCGCGGGTTGGCGGGCTTTTTCCTGTATCGCGTATCGCGATGGGACGCCAATCAGGACGTCGCGGCCTGCGCCGGCGATGGCTCGTCCCCGTCATCGTGCTCGAGCACCGGCTTCTCATCGAGCTTGTCGCCCAGCATCCGCCGCACCACCACGTAGAACACCGGAATCAGCAGCAGGCCGAGGAAGGTCGCGAACAGCATGCCGCCGATGACGCCGGTGCCGATCGCGTGGCGCGCGTTCGCGCCGGCGCCGGTCGAGATCGCCAGCGGCGTCACGCCCATGATGAAGGCGAACGACGTCATCAGGATGGGCCGGAAACGCAGCTTCGCAGCATCGACCACGGCCTGGCGCAAGGGCTTGCCGAGCTGGCGCTGCTCGATCGCGAACTCGACGATCAGGATCGCGTTCTTGGCGGCGAGTCCGATCACGGTGATCAATCCGATCTTGAAGTAGATGTCGTTGGGCAGGTCGCGCGCCAACGAGAACGCCACCGCGCCGAGCACGCCGAGCGGCACCACCAGCAACACCGCCACTGGCACCGACCAGCTTTCGTACAACGCTGCCAGGCACAGGAAGACCACCAGGATCGACAGCGTCATCAGCAATGGCGCCTGGTTGCCGGACAGGATCTCCTGGTAGGACTGTCCCGCCCAGTCGTAGCCGAAGCCTTCCGGCAGGTCCTTTTCGACGATCTCCTGCATCGCGTTCATCGCCTCGCCCGAACTGTGGCCGGGCGCCTGCGAACCCACGACTTCCACCGCCGAGTAACCGTTGTAGCGGGTCAGCGACGGCGGTGCGACGACCCAGCTCGACCTGACCACGTTCGACAGCGGAATCATGTCGGGCGTTGCGCTCGCGTCATCGGATGCCGCCGTCGGCGCCGGCGTGTAGAAGTGGTTCAACGACTCCGGCCCGGTGCGGAACGGCGTATCGGCCTGCATCGTCACGCGCTTGACGCGGCCCTGGTCGACGAAGTCGTTGACGTACACACGCGCCAGCATCAACTGGATCGCGCTGTAGATGTCCGACACCGACAACCCCATCGCCTGCGCCTGCACGCGGTCGACGTCGAGCTTGAGCTGCGGCGCGTCGGCGAGCGTATTCGGCCGCACGCCGGTCAGCGCCGGGTTTTTGCCGGCGGTTCCGAGCAGCTGCCCGAGCGCCTGGCCCAGGGCCGCGCGTCCCTGGCCACTGCGGTCCTGCAGGTACATGTCGAAACCACCGAATGCGCCCAGTCCGCTCACGGTGGGCAGGTTGATCACGAAGATCTGAGCGTCGCGGATCCCGTACAACGCCTTGTTGGCGTTCTCGATGAACTGCGTTGCGGTGATCTTGCGGTCGCCCCAGTCCTTGAGCTTGATGAAAGCCATGCCGACGTTCTCGCCGCGGCCGACGAAGCTGAAGCCGACCACCTGCATCATGCCCTCGTAGCCTTCCTGTTTCTCGACCACGTCGAGCACCTGGTCGAACACGCGCTTGCTGCGTTCGATCGTCGCGCCTGGCGGAAGCTGCACGATCGCCAGCGCATAGCCCTGATCCTCCTCGGGCAGGAAGCTGCCGGGCATGCGCAGGAACAGGAATCCGCACAGCAACGCCAGCGCCGCGAACACGATCATCCAGCGCGGCGCATGCGTGACCGCACTGCCGATGTGGCCGACATAGGTGTTGGCGACCTTGTTGTAGACCTTGTTGAAGCCGCGGAAGATGAAGTTCGCCTTGTGGTGCTGCGTGGGCTTGAGGATCGACGCGCACAATGCTGGCGTGAAGCCCAGCGCAAGAAACGCCGAGAAGCCCATCGCCATCGCGATGGTGATCGCGAACTGCTTGTAGATCTCGCCGGCGCTGCCGCCCTGGAAGGCGCTGGGGATGAACACCGCGGCCAGCACCACCGTAATGGCGATGACCGCGCTGCTGATCTGGCCCATCGCCTTGCGCGTGGCGGCCTTCGGCGACAATCCCTCCTCGGTCATGATGCGTTCGACGTTCTCGATCACGACGATGGCGTCATCCACGACAATGCCGATCGCGAGCACCATGCCGAACAGACTGAGCTGGTTGATCGTGAAGCCGATCGCGTACATGCCGAGGAACGTGCCGAGCAGCGCGATCGGGATCACCAGCGTCGGGATCAGCGTGGCGCGAAAGTTCTGCAGGAAGATCAGCATCACCAGGAACACCAGCACGATCGCCTCGGCCAGCGTCTTGACCACTTCCTCGATCGAGACCTTGACGAAGGACGAGCTGTCGTACGGCGCGAACCAGGTCACGCCCTGCGGGAACGTGACCTGCAATTCGTCCATGCGGTCCTTGACCGCCTGCGCGACGCCGAGCGCATTGGCACCGGGCGCGAGTTGCACGGCGAAACCGGCCGCCGGCTTGCCGGTCCAACGCAGATCGAAACCGTAAGCCGACGCACCGCGTTCGATGCGGGCGACGTCCTTCAGACGCACCGTGGTGCCGTCGTTGTTCGCGCGCAGGATGATGTTGCCGAACTGCTCGGCAGTGCTGTAGCGACCTTCGGCGGACACCGTCGCCGTGAACGCCTGCTCGTCCGGTGACGGTGCCGCGCCGATCGCGCCGGCGGCGAACTGCACGTTCTGGCCGCGCACCGCGGTCAGCGCCTGGGTCGCGGACAAGCCGTAACCCTGCAGTTTGTCGGGGTTCAACCAGATGTTCATCGAGTATTCGCCGCCGAACAGCTGCGTGCTGCCGACGCCGGGAATGCGCGAGATCTGGTCGAGCACGCGCGAGGCGAGCAGATCGGCCAGCGCGTCCTTGTCGATACCCGGATTGCTCGAGCGCAAGGCCGCGACCATCAGGAAGCCCGAGTTGGCCTTGGCCACGACGATGCCCTGCTGCGTGACTTCGGTCGGCAGGCGCGGCGTGGCCAGTGCGACCTTGTTCTGCACCTGCACCTGGGCGATGTCGGGATCGGTGCCGGGGCGGAACGTCAGCGTGATCGACGCCCCACCGCTCGCACTCGACGAGGAACTGAAGTATTCGAGGTTGTCGATGCCGGTGAGTTGCTGTTCGATCACCTGCGTGACGGAGCTTTCGGTCGTCTCGGCGCTGGCGCCGGGATAGGTCGCGGACACCGAGACCGTCGGCGGTGCGATGTTCGGATACGACTCGACGCCGAGGTTGAGGATCGCCAGCACGCCGCCGAGCGCGATCAGAATCGCGATGACCCAGGCGAAGACCGGGTGGTTGATGAAGAATCTGGACATGGCCGATCAGTCCTTCGCAGCCGTGTCGGCGGCCTTCTCGCCAGCCGGCTTCGCTGCCTGCTTGTCTTCGGCGGGCTTGCCGGCACCGGCAGGCTTGCCTGCTTCCTGCGCAGACGAGGGCGTCGCCTTTGCCGGCTGACCGGGCTGCGCCCGCTGCAAGCCGGAGACGATGACCTGGTCGCCCGGCGCAAGCCCGGTACGGACGATCCAGTCACTGCCTTGCGCGCGATCGGTGGCGATGTCCTTGCGTGCGACCTTGCCGTCGTTGCCGACCACCAGGACGTAGGCACTCGTGGCATCGCGCTGCACGGCCGCCTGCGGGACGCGATAGACCCCCTGCTGCTGGCCGAGCGTCGCCTTCAACGTGACATAAGTGCCGGGCAGCAGGGTCTTGTCGGGATTCGGGATGCGCGCGCGCAGCGCGATCGCGCCGGTCGACGGATCGACGGTGTCGCCGGAGAAATCCAGCACGCCGCTACGCTCGTAAGGCGTGCCATCGGGCAGCACGACCCGCACCTGGGTTTCGCCTTGCGGCTGGTTCGCGCGCGCGCGGCGGATCCCTTCGAGTTCGGTCACGCTCAGCGAGAAATTGACGTAGAGCGGATCGACCTGGTCGACCGTGGTCAGCAGCGTGGCCGTGCCCTCCCCGACCAACGCGCCCTCGGTCACCTGCTGCTTGCCGGCGCGACCGGAAATCGGCGCACGCACGGTCGCGTAGCCCAGGTTGATCTGTGCGCTCTTCACCGACGCTTGCGCCTGCTGGACCGACGCCGCCGCGCTGCGTTCGGCAGCGAGCGCATTGTCGAGGTCGGACTGGGAAATGAACTGGGTCGGGGCGAGCTTGCGCGCGCGGTCCGCCGCCGCGCGCGCGTTGGCATTGTTCGCCTGTGCCTGCGCCAGCGAAGCCTGCGCCGAGCCCAGCTCGGCCTGCAGGGGCGCCGGATCGATCACGAACAGCACCTGTCCTTCGCGGACATCGCTGCCTTCCTCATAGACGCGCCGTTGCAGTACGCCCGGGCCGCGTGCGCGCACGTCCGCGCTGCGGAATGCGGCCAGGCGGCCGACCAGGTCCTGCTGCAGGGGCACAGGGCCCGGCTGCACGGTGACCACGCCCACTTCGGGCGGAGGCGGGGCACCTTGCTGTTCGTCTTTGCCGCACGCCGCGAGGGACGCCGCAACCA
>JACMKK010000308.1 GCA_014380115.1 Luteimonas sp.
AGCGTGTTTCCTTGCGGAACAGCGTGTGTTGCGTAACGCACTCGGCGGCTCGATGACGGTGCTTCAGTTCCCACGCACGCAGCAGCTCGTGAAGATCCTTCGCGGCCACGCTCTCGAGATCTTCCTCCATGATCTTGAGCTTCTTGAGGCAGATGTTCAGGAGCTTCTCGTTGGTCATGTAACCGACGGTATAGCCGCCGCAATACTCGTCCATCAGCTTTTGGAGGCGGTCCAGGCCTTGCTGCGGATTGATGTAGTGCGGGTTGACGGTACCCGCCACGACCGCATTGCGGTAGGTCTTGTAGTGGTGCAAGGGCCTGTAGATCTCGTTCCTGCGACGCGCGATCTGCAAAGCCGATACGACGATGCCTTCGCCCTTTCCGTCGTCGATGTACTTGCAGGCGGCCTTCGCGGCGAGACGGCCCTCGGTAAACGAGCCGGATGAGAAGGCGTGAGGCGTGCCGCCGACCGCATCACCCGCGCCGAAAAGACCTTCGACCGTCGTCATGCGGTTGTAGCCCCAGAAATACTCGGGCGGCGAGACGTCTTCGGGACCCGAGCACCAGGCGCCCGAGCACGTCGCATGTGACCCCATGACGTAGGGCTCCGACGTGGTCAGCTCTGGATTCTCATTCTTGGGGTCCACGTCAGTTGCCGCCCATAGGACCGCCTGGCCTACGGTCATGCCCAGGAAGTTCTCCCAGCCAACCTCTTCAAGATGGGGGTCCTGGAAGGCCTGCATCGTCACCATGTGTATGGGGCCGCGGCCGGCGGCTACTTCGCTGATGATGCAATGGTTGCGCAAGCAGGTCGGTATCGGCCGATGAGTCAGGTGCGAGACTTCCGGATCGAGATACTCCTTGCCGACCATTTTCTGCAGCGCGGGGAACCACTTGGATTCGTACTCTTCGCCCAGCGCGTTCTGCGTGTAGGTCTTCAGGTGCAGAAAGTACGCGCCCACCGGACCGTAACCATCCTTGAAACGGGCCAGCACAATCCGATTTTCCATCTGCGTCATCTTGGCGCCGGCGTTGATCATGAGTCCGTACGCCGACGCGGACGACCACGGCGCATACCAGGTGCGCCCGGCACCTTCGCCCGTCGAGCGCGGCTTGAAGATGTTGGAGGCGCCGCCCGCGCCGCAGATGACGGCCTTGGACTTGAAGACGTGGTAGTTGCCCGTGCGGACGTTGAAGCCGACGGCACCTGCAACTCGATCCGGCTTGGCTTCATCCATCAGCAGGTGCGTGACGCAGATGCGGTTGAAGACCTTGTCCGCCGATTTCTTGGCGGCCTCGGCGACGATGGGCTTGTACGACTCGCCGTGAATCATGATCTGCCATCGCCCTTCACGCAGATAGCGCCCGGTTTTCGGGTTCTTCATGATCGGCAGGCCCCACTCTTCGAACTGATGCACGGTGGAGTCGACGTGACGGGCCATGTCGAACAGCAGGTCTTCCCGCACGAGTCCCATCAGGTCGATGCGAGCGTAACGGACATGGTCTTCGGGATTGTTCTCGCCCCAGCGGGTCCCCATGTAGCAATTGATTGCGTATAGCCCCTGGGCGACTGCACCGGACCGATCGATGTTTGCCTTCTCGGCAATGACGATCTTCTTGTCCTGCCCCCAGAACCTGGCCTCCCAGGCGGCACCCGTGCCACCAAGACCCGCACCGACGACGAGAATGTCGATGTTGTCTTCAATGATCGTTTGATAAGCCATCAGTAGTACACGCCCTGCTTGAGCTTGAGGCCGGCGTCCTTAAGTGTCCGCAGTCCCCCGTCATCGAGACGGATGTATTTAGGTTCGCTGTACAGGAGCTGACTCTCGCGCATCTCCTTGCTCGGCGCGGGAACATCGGCTAGCTTGGGGATCGCGGTCCCCCACGGCTTCGTCGTAATCGGAGACAGAAAGTTTTTCTCCGTGCCGTTTCGGAACTTAATCTTCCACGCGATTGTGCCTTTGCGTTCGTCGCGATCGACTCGAACGCTGTGACCGAGCGGCGCAAAATCCGCATATCCACGGACATCGATCGCATTCTGGGGACAAGCCTTCACACAGGAGTAGCACTCCCAGCACATGTTCGGTTCGATGTTGTAAGCGCGACGAGTCGTTTCGTCGATGTGCATGATGTCCGATGGACAGATGTCGACGCAGTGTCCGCATCCGTCGCACCTCGTCATGTAGACGAAGGTAGGCATGAGTGGCTCCTTGAGCAGTTCTTGATGAAATTGTTTTCTGTTTTCTTTTTCAATAGTGACGCGGGGCCTCGCGCTTGATGCCGAGTCCCATGTCCATCGGAGCGTCCCGCAACAGTTCCATGGAATGCCGCTTTTGTTGCTCCGGATCGTCACGCGTCTGCGTCGGCAGGTTCTCGGCCGTGCCGTCGGCCTTGGATACCCGCTTTTCGAAGGCTGCCGCCGGCTTGAAGAACATGTGAGCGAATTTCGACCACGGCACGCCGACAAAGAGAACGATGGTCGCAAGGATGTAGAGCCAGAAGAGCACGCCCACGCCTGCGCCCTTGGCGGCCCACGCGACCGCGAGAGTCACGCTCACCAGCAGTGACAGAACGAAGAGGTCCGCCTTCGCCAGGCGGAAAGGCGAGCGGCCTTCGGAGGTGACGTCAACACGGATGAAGAACCAGAACCAGTAGCCGCCAACAAGCACCATCAGGGCGCCGATCCACCAGAGCATGGGCCAGATCTCCGGCGTGGCCGTCGCGCCAGTGGGATAGCGGAACACCATAACCGCAGTGGCCACCAGATAAAGAATGAACCCATACATGCCGAGCAGGTGCGCCACCCGGCGTTTAGGGTTACAGAACTCTCCCGAAGCGAGCACGTCGACTACCGCGGTCTGCACGGCGATCGAGACGAGCTCGCCGCCGCCCAGTTTGCGGCCCTTCGCCCTTGACGTGCGCATGTTGGTGAAGAAATAACTGGCGCTACCCTTGTGGATGATGTCGAACAGCGTACCTAACAGCACGGCCAGGGCCATCACGACCAGGAAGCCTTGCAGAAAGCCGGCAGGCAACGACGCGCCCGCGACGGCGAATGGATTGATACTTAGCATGGAATCTTCCCTCTCTTAAGCCTTGCTAACGAGGCTCCTCGCAAAAAACGGCCCGGTCGGATGCGCTCAGCTCACGTTCGCAACGGATGCTCGACTGTGCCACGCACTTCGCATATCCGCCAATTCAACTCGTTTATCCGCCGATAAGCCATTGGCTCGTCGCGACAGGTAACAACTGCGCACGGTACGCCCGGATGTTATGAGCACGGTGCCGCAGTGCAGTGCGGCCACTTTATGAGCGGTTGCCCACGTGTCGGATCGAAGACTCCAGGTTTTCAATGCCGTGGCGAAACACCTGTCGTTCACCAAGGCGGCAGAGGCGCTGTTCATGACGCAGCCTGCCGTGACTTTTCAGATCAGGCAGCTGGAGGAGCAGTTGAACACGCGCCTCTTCGATCGCGCGCAGGGACGTATCAGTCTCATCTTCGCCGGAACTATTGCGCTCGAGTACGCGGATCGCATCCTTGCTCTGTCTGCAGAACTTGACTCGCGCATGAAGGAGTTGAGCGGGCAGTTGCCGGCCCGTTGTTGATTGGCGCCAGCACCACCATCGCCGACTTCCTGCTGCCGCCGATCCTCGGCGCATTCAAGGTACTTATCCGGCGGTCGTGCCGCGGCTCTTCGTCGCCAATTCCGAAGCGGTACAGATACGAATCGCGGAGCGCAGTCTTGATCTCGCTTTCATCGAGGGCGATTCTCACTTGCCAACGCTGGGCGCCGACGTGTGTTGTGAAGATGAGCTGCAGGTCGTGTGCGCGCCATCGCACTCGCTGGCGAAGCAGACGTTCGCGACGCCGCAGTCGCTGATGGAACACGCCTACATCAGTCGCGAAGTGGGTTCCGGAACGCGCGAAGTCATCGACCACTACCTGCAGAAAGCCGGCCTTGTGTCCAACTCGCTTCAGGTCGTGATGGAAGCACTTGACGGCTGAACGGGCGGTGTCGGCGCTGTTGGCGCGCCGCATCGTCTAGCCATCGCGCGGCCCTCTTGTCATCGCCAGCGCCGCGCTGTCGCTTGGCGGCCGCCAAGCTTGTGCTTGAATAGGCCCTCGCTAGTTCAATCAAGGCCCAGCACATATGGCGGACCGGCGCCTCCAAGTCTTCCACGCGGTCGCAAAGCATCTTTCTTTCACCAAGGCGGCCGAGGCGCTCTTCATGACGCAGCCTGCGGTGACGTTTCAGATCAGGCAGCTCGAAGAGCACTTCAACACCCGGCTCTTCGACCGTGCGCATGGGCACATCTCGCTGACCAGCGCCGGGATGATGACGCTCGATTACGCCGAGCGGATTCTCGCGCTATCGGGCGAGCTCGACACGCGCCTCAGAGAGTTGAGCAGCCAGGTGGCGGGCCCGTTGCTCATCGGCGCGAGCACGACGATTGCCGATTTCCTGCTACCTCAGGTGCTCGGCGAGTTCAAGTCGCGCTCCCCGGCCGTTCTGCTACGGCTTTTCATGGCCAACTCGGAAGCCGTGCA
>JACMKK010000309.1 GCA_014380115.1 Luteimonas sp.
GGATGCCGCCATCGTCTTCGCTGACCTGCTGCAGCAGACCTTCGCGGATGAAGACGTCGATGGTGCGATCGATCCGCTCGGAGAACTCGGCTTCGTCCCACGGCAGGAACAGCTCGCCCTGCAGGAACGGATACATCGCGCGGCCGATGCGCAGCAGTCCGGCCCGGCCCATGCGGCGGTTGTGCAGGAAACAGCAGGCGATCCACGCCGATGCGGTGAACAGGTGCACGACGTTGTTGCGGAAGTAGCTGAGCAGCACCGCAGTATCGCCGTCGACGCTGAGGACGTCGCCGAGCGGATGGGCGATGCGCGTGAGCACGTTGATCTCCTCGCCGTGGGCGACGATCTGCTGCGGCGGATGCGGTGTGACGGTGACGCGGTCGGAGTACGGCACCTCGGTCAGCAGCTTCTTCGACAGCACGATCTGCGCGAGCAGGTCGGCCTCGCCCATGGTGTGCTTGGGCGTGGACAGCAGCGCCAGCGCCAGCAGGTTGATCGGATTGACGTCGGCGGCGCGGTTGATGTTGACCTGGATCTTCTGCGCGATGGCGTCGACCGTCTCGGCCAGCCACGCCGGCTTCTCGTCCTCGGACACCACCTCGCCGGTCCACGCCGGCGCATGCTGCGCGAGCATGTCGTTGAGCGCGAACGGCTCGCCGTAGTTCACGACCACCTGGCCGTAGTTCTGGCGCAGCACCTTCGGAATGCCCCACAGCAGCGCCCAGATCGATTCTTTTTCCTTGGGCTTGCCGGTGAGTTCGTCTAGATAGCTGTTGCCTTCCATCAGCTTCTCGTAACCGATGTAGACCGGTTGGAACAGGACAGGCCGCGTTGGCTGACGCAGGAACGCGCGCACCGTCATCGAGATCATGCCGCCCTTGGGCTGCAGCAGGCGACCGGTGCGCGAGCGTCCGCCTTCGATGAAGTACTCGATCGAGTAGCCGCCGGCGACGAGCTGCGCGACGTATTCGCTCAGCACCGCCGAGTACAGCGCGCTGCCGCGAATGCTGCGGCGGATGAAGAAGGCGCCGCCCTTGCGCAGCAGGCTGCCGATCACCGGCAGGTTGAGGTTGACGCCGGCAACGATGTGCGGCGGCACCACGCCGGTGTTGTAGAGCAGGTACGACAGCAGCAGGTAATCCATGTGGCTGCGATGGCTGGGCACGTAGATGACTTCGTGCCCGGGCGCGATCGATTTCAGCGCGTCGAGGTGGTGCACCAGCACGCCGCGGAAGATGCGGTTCCAGACCGTGGTCAGCAGGAACGAGGCCGAACGCACGGCAGGATGCGAATAGTCGGCAGCGATCTCGTAAGCGAACGCGTGGGCCTTCTTCCACGCGTCCTCGATGTCCTTGGCGCCGCCCTTGCTGGACCTGCCACCGCCGGCGTCGCGGCGCGCCTGGTCGGCGATCGCTTCCTTGACCAGTTCCGAAGCCAGCACCTTGTCGACGAGCAATCGCCGCGTCGACAGATCCGGCCCGATCACCGCTTCGCGGATGCGGTGGAAATGGGTACGCAACACGCGCGACAGCTTGCGCACGGTGCGTTCCGGCGGCAGGCCTTCGGCGATGACGCCGCGTAATGCGATCGGCTGCGCGAACTGCACCAGCGTGTCGCGACCGTTGAGCAGGATCGCCAGCAGTCGGCGGAAACGGCCGACCAGGGTCCAGTTTTCGGAGAACAGCACCGAGAACCAGCCGCTGTTCTTGTCCGGCGCGCGGCCGACGAAGATCGACACCGGCACCAGCTGCACGTCGAGCGCGGGATCGGTGCGATGCGCCTCGATCAGGCGCGCAAGCGATTCCGAGTGGGTCTTGGCCGGCTGCGCCTTGCCGGTAGGCAGGCTCAGCGCGCTGCCGGCGCTGCGTCGCGACAGCGCGACATAGGCGCGCTTGCGGCCAA
>JACMKK010000310.1 GCA_014380115.1 Luteimonas sp.
CTTCAGGCGCGTGCCGCGGCCGGGCAATAGCAGCAGCGGACCATCGCCGGCGAGTTGCGGATGCAGCGCGGCGGCGCGCGCGCGTGCGTCGCGGTCCGGCCATGCCACATGCGGGAACGCCGATGCATCGATGCCGCGCGCAATCACGCGCAGGCGCGCGGGATCGGTCGTGGGGTAATGCCGCAGCACGTAGTCGCGGACCGTCTGCGACACGCAGATCACGCGTTCGCCGCGGGCCATGATGGCGCTGTAGCGCGATGGCGAATTGAGGCCGTGCACGGTGGTGACGAAATGCGGCCTGCGCGAGGCGAGCCCTTTCAACGCGAGGTGACCGATCCACGCCGGCAGGCGCGAACGCGCGTGGACGACGTCGGCCTGCGTCTGCGCGAACAGGCGTCGCAAGCCGGCGACATGGCGCAGCGTGGCGATGGATTTGCGGCCGATGTCGAGTGTCACGTGTTCGGCGCCGGTCGCCTGCAGCGTCGGCAGCAGGCGGCCGCCCGCCGAGACGACGATGGCGCGATGCCCGGCGCGTACCAGCGCGTCGGCGATCTCGATGGTCGAACGCTCCACGCCGCCGGATTCGAGCGCGGGCAGCAGTTGCACGACGGTCAGCTTCCGGCTCATGCCGACATCGCCGCGCGCCGCGTCGTCAGTCGACGAGGACGAACAGCGCCCCGCAGTACGGGCACTGGCTCGCGCCGCCCTCGGTCTCGATCGGAAGATAAACGCGCGGATGCGAATTCCATAGCGCCATCGACGGCAACGGGCAGCTCAACGGCAGGTCGCTGCGATGCACGTCGTAGCGCTTCTGGGCGTTGGCGGGCGAAGTGGCGGTCGGGCTGGACATGAGGCGGGGGGCCGTGGATGCGACGCGCACAGTTTACCGCGCCTCACATCCTCCCCGTCGGAACATCCCTATGCAGGCAGGCTCTACGCAGGCAGGTCGAACAGCAGTACGTCGGCGACGCCGTTTCCCGTGCCGACCACGTTCAAGCTGCCGGCCTGCTGCTCGATGCCGAGGGCGTCACCCGCCGCGAGCACCTGGCCATCGATCTCCACCGATCCCTGCGCGACATGCAGCCAGTACTTGCGCTCCGCTCGCAGGGCGAATGTCACGGCCTCGCCCGCGCCGAGCAGTGCGCCGTGCAACCAGGTCTGCTGCCGGATCGCCAGCGAGTACTCGGCCCCGTCGGGCGATGCGAGCAACGCCCAGCGGCCGCGGCGTGCTGCCGGATCGAACGAATGCTGTGCATAGGCCGGCGGCGCGTTGACGCGATCGGGCTGGATCCAGATCTGCAGGAAATGCACCGGCTCGCTATCGGAGGCGTTGAACTCGCTGTGCTCGACGCCGTGGCCGGCGCTCATCCATTGCAGGTCGCCGGGACGAATGGTGCCGCCGCCGCCGGCATTGTCCTGGTGCGCGAGCGCGCCGGACAGCACGTAGCTGAGGATTTCCATGTTGGCGTGCGAATGCGGCGGGAAGCCGGCCTTGGCCGCGACACGATCCTCGTTGATCACGCGCAACGGGCCGAAGCCCATCCACTTCGGATCATGGTAGTGGCCGAAGGAAAAAGTATGGCGGCTGTCGAGCCAGCCCATGGCGACCTTGCCGCGATCGTTCGCGGCACGCAGGGTGCGCATTGTCATGCTCCAAAGAAAAAGCCGCCGCGCCGGTGAGCACGGCGGCCGGGGAATACGTGCTTATTTGCTGCCGCCGGCCTTCGGCACGCTCGCTTCGGTGGTGATGCGCAATGTCACTTCGTCGCTGACGGCGGGCGCGGCCAGGCCCAAGCCGAACGCCGTGCGGCTGACAGTGGTGACGGCATCGAAGCCGACCCGAGGCTGCTTGTCGTAGCCCTCGCCGACCTTGTTCAAGGTCACGTCGAGCACGACCGGCGCAGTCTTGTCCTTGATCGTGAGATCACCGGTGACCTTGAGCTTGCCCTTGCCCGCGGCCTCGACCTTGGTGCTCTTGAACTTCGCGTCCGGGTACTTCGACGACTCGAAGAAATCGGGGCCGTTGAGGTGCTGGTCGAACTTGGCGGAGAAGCCGCTCAGCCCGCTCAGCGGCAGCTTCACTTCGACGCTGGACTTGCCGACGTCGGCGTCGTCATAGATCAGTGTGCCCGTGGCCTGGCCGAAGCTTGCGCTGGGATTGGAGAAACCGAAGTGGCTCCAGGTCGCGATGACGTTGGTGTGGTTGGAATCGAGCTGGTAGCTGACCGGCGCGGCGAAGGCCGTGGCGGCGAACAGCGAGAGCGCAGCAACAAGCAGGGTGCGTTTCATGATCGATCTCCGTGTAAGGGGGGCGTGGAGCATGTGGGAAGAGACGCCGGGCGTTTCATTCGATGCGACAGGCTTCGTCGAAACCGAGCCGCGGCGAGCGCGCGAAGATGCTCGCCCGATCGCCATGGCCGAGATTGACGAGGAAGTTCGACTTCAAGGTGGTGCCGGCGAAGAACGCAGCGTCGACCTTGGCGTTGTCGAAGCCCGACATCGGGCCGCAATCCAGGCCGAGCGAACGCGCGGCCAGTAGCAGGTAGGCACCCTGCAGGCTGCCGTTGCGCAGCGCGATGGTGCGCAACTCGTCCTGTGGCTTGCTGTCGAACCAGGACTTGGCGTTGGTGTGCGGGAACAGCACCGGCAGCTTCTCGTAGAAGGCCATGTCGTAGGCGACGATCACCGTCACCGGTGCGGCCATGGTCTTGGCGTAATTGCCTTCGTCGAGCGCGGGCCCGAGCTTCTCCTTCGCCTCGCGCGAACGCACGAAGACGAAGCGCGCCGGGCAGCTGTTGGCCGTGGTCGGGCCGAATTTCAGCAGGTCGTACAGCTGCTGCAGGACATCGTCGCCGACCTCGCCCGAGAACGCGTTGTAGGTGCGCGCCTGGCGGAACAGCTGGTCGAGCGCGGCGGCGGGGAGCACATCGGGCATGGCAATCCTTGTGGTGGAACTTGTGTCGGAGCCGCGGCGCGAACGCTTCGGAGAGGGCGCAGTGTAGAGTTCCGCCGGTGAAGTCACAGCCACGCACCCGGAACGTATTGGTGACATCAGCAGAACGACATGGCCCGGTGCGGGCGGATTCTGCACAGGACCGGCCCCCACAGACGTGGAGCATCAGCGATGGCCGGGCCGGCAACGCGCGGCAGTGCAATGCGCTGGCCGCCGCGCTCGGTGTCGGCGCCTCGCGCGAGTGGATCGTGACGGCGCGTGCGCC
>JACMKK010000311.1 GCA_014380115.1 Luteimonas sp.
ATGTTGCGGGCGGTGCCGAAAAATTTCCGCGACTTCTGCAGCGCGGCCGGGCTGACGCCGCCGGAACCGATCGGACCGCCTTGCATTGCGGAATTGTGCCCGCGGGCGAGGCGGGTCAAACTATCCAACAAGAGGATCACATCCTTGCCTAGCTCGACCAAGCGCTTGGCGCGCTCGATCACCATCTCGGCGACCTGCACGTGGCGCGCGGCGGGCTCGTCGAAGGTCGAGGAGATCACCTCGCCGCGCACGGTGCGCTGCATTTCGGTGACTTCCTCGGGCCGCTCGTCGATCAGCAGCACGATCAGGTGCGTGTCGGGATGGTTGGTGGTGATGGCCGTGGCCACCTGCTGCATCATGATGGTCTTGCCGGCCTTCGGCGGCGACACGATCAATGCGCGCTGGCCCTTGCCTTGCGGCGCCATCAGGTCGAGCACGCGGCCGGCGATGTCCTCGCTGCTGCCGTCGCCGCGCTCGAGCTTGAATTTCTTGCGCGGGAACAGCGGCGTCAGGTTTTCGAACAGGACCTTGTTCTTCGAGGCCTCGATCGGCTCGCCGTTGATCGTGTCGACCACGGCCAGGGCGAAGTAGCGCTCGCCGTCCTTCGGCCAGCGGATGCGGCCGGACAGGTGGTCGCCGGTGCGCAGGTTGAAGCGGCGGATCTGGCTCGGCGAGATGTAAGTGTCGTCGGGACCGGCGAGATAGCTCGCCTCGGCTGAGCGCAGGAAGCCGAAACCGTCGGGCAGGATCTCGAGCACACCGTCGGCGGCAACGCCTTCGCCGTGGCGGGTCAGCACCTTGAGCAGGGCGAAGATCACGTCCTGCTTGCGCGCGCGGGCGACGCCTTCGTGGATGTTCAGCTGTTCGGCGATGTCGAGCAGCTTCTGCGCCGGCATGCGCTTGAGGTCGCCGAGCGAATACTGCGGAAAGCCTTCGGGGATATTGGCCGGGCGTTGCTGGTTCTGCTGCTCGTTGCTGTTGTTGGCGTTGTCCTGCGGCAGGCCGTCGTCGCGGTAGCGGTCGCGCTGGCGGTCGCGGCGGTTGCGGAAGCGCTCGCGCGGCCGGTTGTTGTTGTTGAAACGCTGCTGGTCGCCGCCGTCGTTGCCTTCGCCGCCGGCCTGGTTCTGGCCGCCGCCGTCGCCATTGCCCTGCACGGGCATGGACGGTGCCGGGTCGCGCGGTGCCGAAGGCGCCGGAGAAGGTCCGTTCTGGACCTGGGGCGGAGGCGGAGGCGGAGCGGCTTGCGCAGGAGGCGCGGGGGTGGCGGCGGCTGCATCGGCAGCGGCGGCCTTGCTTACGCGCGGCTTGCGCACGCGCTTCTCGGCGGTTTCGCCGGGATCGGATGTGTTGTCGGACAAGAGAGAATTCCTCGCTCGGTGCGAGCGCCCACGAAGGCGGGCGGGGATGTTGGGGAAGAGACTTCAGAGGGGGTGCGGCGCCGAAATACACGCCGGGTGAGTGGAAACTAGCACCGCATAGCCGCCGCGGCAAGCGCCGCGGTACGGCGCTGGGTTACTGGTTCAGGCTTGCAGGTGGCCGGATCGTCGGCATGAACGGGCGCTGGAATCGCCAGGCACCTGCGACCTGCAACCGTCGTTCAGAGCGCCTTGTCGATCAGCTGCGCAAGCTGCGCCTTGCCGACCGCGCCGATCTGCGTCGCCTGCACCTGGCCGTCCTTGAACAGCAGCAGCATCGGGATCGAGCGCACGTGGTACTTCATCGCCGTGCCGCGGTTCTGGTCGACGTTCACCTTGGCGATCTTGACGCGGCCGTCGTAGGTCTCGGCCAGCTCGTCCAGCGCCGGCGCGATCATCTTGCAGGGCCCGCACCATTCGGCCCAGAAATCGACGAGCACGGGTTCGGATGACTGCAGCACGGCTGCGTCGAAGTCGGCGTCGGTGGCGTGGATGACCTTTTCGCTCACGGGAATCTCCTGCTGGATCAAGCGGATGCCTCGGCCATGCCTCGGCCGGTTAACTGTTAAACTGGGGGAATTCGCGGCGGATTCAAGGCCGCGCGATGCAGCGATTTTTCTCAACGGCAGTCTGCGACGCGGACGCCTTCCACGCAAGCGCGCGCCGCCGCGCCGCCACACCAAGACACCCAAAGCATGAGCGACAAGCCGCTAACCGACATCACCTTTTCCTCCTTCGACCTGCATCCGGCGCTGTTGGCCGGGCTCGAAGCCGCAGGGTTCACGCGCTGCACGCCGATCCAGGCGCTGACCCTGCCGGTCACCCTGCCCGGGCGCGACGTCGCCGGCCAGGCGCAGACCGGCACCGGCAAGACGCTGGCGTTCCTGATCACGGTCATCAACCGCCTGCTGACGAAACCTGCGCTGGCCGATCGCAAGCCCGAGGATCCGCGCGCACTGATCCTGGCGCCGACGCGCGAGCTCGCGATCCAGATCCACAAGGATGCGGTCAGGTTTGGCTCGCAACTGGGACTGAAGTTTTCGTTGGTGTACGGCGGCGTGGATTACGACAAGCAGCGACAGCTGCTGCAGGAAGGCGCCGACGTCATCATCGCCACGCCCGGCCGCCTGATCGACTACGTCAAGCAGCACAAGGTGGTCTCGCTGCACGCCTGCGAGGTCTGCGTGCTCGACGAGGCCGACCGCATGTTCGACCTCGGCTTCATCAAGGACATCCGCTTCCTGCTGCGGCGCATGCCGATCCGCAGCGAACGCCAGACCCTGCTGTTCTCGGCGACCTTGTCGCACCGCGTGCTCGAACTCGCCTACGAGCACATGAACGAGCCCGAGAAGATCGTGGTCGAAAGCGAGTTCATCACCAACTCGACCGTGCGCCAATTGATGTATTTCCCGTCCGACGAGGAAAAGATCCACCTGCTGCTCGGCCTGCTGTCGCGCAGCGAGGGCGCGCGCACCATGGTGTTCGTCAACACCAAGGCCTGGGTCGAGCGCGTGGCGCGCGCGCTGGAGCGCAGCGGCTACCGCGTCGGTGTGCTCAGCGGTGACGTGCCGCAGAAGAAGCGCGAGTCGCTGCTGGCCAAGTTCCAGAAGGGCCAGCTGGAAATCCTGGTCGCCACCGACGTCGCCGCGCGCGGCCTGCACATCGATGGCGTGTCGCACGTCTACAACTACGACCTGCCGTTCGATGCCGAGGACTACGTGCACCGCATCGGCCGCACCGCGCGTCTCGGCGCCGAGGGCGACGCGATCAGCTTTGCCTGCGAGCGCTATGCGCAGAGCCTGCCGGACATCGAGGCCTACATCGAGCAGAAGATCCCGGTCGAGCCGGTGACCGCGGAACTGCTGGTGTCGCTGCCGCGCAAGCCGCGCGAAGGCGTCGAGCTCGATCCCGCCGACGGCGAGAGCGTGAGCGCGATCTTCAAGGAAGCGCGCGAGCAGCGTGCCGCCGAGGACGAGCGTCGCGGAGTCACGCGCGGCGGTCGCAGTGGCAGTGGTTCGGGCCGCGGCGCGG
>JACMKK010000312.1 GCA_014380115.1 Luteimonas sp.
CGACAAGCGAGGGCAGTTCGTCTTCTACCGCCTGGTGCCGGACAATCTCGCCAACGCTCTCAACGGATATGTGCAGGAGGTCTGCCCGGTTTCGCGGCCGTTGAAGGCCGAAAGCGCCAAGATTGCCAAAGGCCGTGCTGTGCCGGCAAGCAGATCGGTGCCCGGCATAGACGACTAGACCCATCTGTGGACGCCCCTTCGGTTGCAAGCGGTATTTGGAAGTTCTGACACGTAGTCGGATGCTGCCATCTGTCCGGCCTGTAATGCAGCGATGAAGCTGCTGGCCCATATGGGAGTTCGCGGGCCGGAAACATTTCACAATCGCGTGTTCGTGGACACGATGGGTCTATCTGGTTCTTCCGGCCCCGTCTCGCCGACTGTTGTGCCATACCCTCCTTCGACCGACTGCGCCCTCCGACGCCTCTGGCCCGTCGTGGCTTACGCCGCGGCGGGTACCGGAGCTCTGTAATCCTCCTGCTTGACCAGCAACGCCCAGACGGTGTGTGCCATCTTGTTGGCAAGCGCGACCGTCACCAGCATGCGCGGCTTCCGCGCCAGCATGCCTTCCAGCCACGATCCGGCCGGCGCGCCGCGTTTACTCTCCTGGAGCACGACCGCGCTGGCACCGATGATGAGCAGGCGCCGCAGTGTTCGCTCGCCCATCCGCGAGATCGCGCCGAGCTTCTGCTTGCCGCCGGTCGACATCTGCTTGGGGACTAGCCCGAGCCACGCGGCGAAGTCGCGCCCCTTATCGAACGTCTCGGCCGGCGGCGCGATCGCAGCGATCGCCGTGGCAGTGATCGGGCCGATGCCGGGTATGGTCATCAGTCGCCGCGCTACCTCGTCCTCGCGAGCCCGGCGTGTGATCTCCTTGTCCAGCACGCCGATCCGCTCGTCGAGCTGGGCCAGCATGTCGACCATCATCGCGAACATCGGCCGCGCCGCCTCGGGCAGAGCCTGCCCGATCTCACCGTCGTCGAGCAGATCGGCCAGCAACGCGAGAGACGCCGCTCCCTTCGGAGCTACCCAACCATACTCGGTCAGGTGCCCGCGGATCGCATTGGCGATCTGGGTCCGCTGCTTCACCGCGAGATCGCGTGTGCGGAAGACCAGCGCGGCTGCCTGCTGCGCCTCGGTCTTTACCGCGACGAACCGCATGCTCGGCCGCTGTGCCGCCTCGCAGATCGCCTCGGCATCGACCGCGTCGTTCTTGTGCCGCTTGACGAACGGCTTGACGTACGCCGGCGGGATCAGCCGGACCTCATGGCCCATCGCCTGCAGCTCGCGAGCCCAATGATGCGCCCCGCCGCATGCTTCCAGCGCCACCAGGCACCGAGGCTGGGCGGCGAAGAAGGCGAGCAGCTTGGCGCGCGTGAGCCGCCGGCTGAACATCGCTCGCCCCGCGCCATCCGCGCCGTGCGCGTGGAAAACATGCTTGGCGATGTCCAACCCGATCGTGGTAACTTCTGTCACGGACGCCTCCCTCAGTGGTGGTCAACACCTCCACTCTGGCACATCGATGCCGTCGGGGGGCGTCCACCCCATCACCAATAGCCGCCGTTGCGGTGGGTCCGCTTTCGTACAATGGCCCTTAGTCCAGTTAGGGACCTTCGACCTTTTTGCCTCACTGCTTCGCAACAACATTTTCCAGCGATGGCTTTTGGCGTGCGCCTTCGGAATAGACACTCATGCTAAGCCATCCGATTGCCGCGCCTACCAGCAGCGTAGCAAGCTGCATATTTAACCTGCTCCGCTGCAAGCTAGGCTGCCGCCGACTGACGCTATCGACGAGCTTTTGGTTCCCGCTGATTGCCGTCACGGCTGCTATTCCGAAAAAAACGACGGACAGCCAGACATCATTGGGAGCGTTACGAAGCGTGCTGCCGATCAGCGTCACTGCGAGACCGGCGCCCGCAATGCCGACGGTCGCAAGCTGATCAAACATTTTCGACTGGAGTTCGTAGGCAAGGTCGGGCGATGTCTGATCGACCCGTTCGTCTACATCGCGACCGCGGTTGTCGCTCCTTTGCCGACGCAGAAATTGGCTCACCGACAACTCCTTAAAAGAACCCGCCCAGAGCTAAGCTCGCTTTCGGCGGCTATACAATATCACGGTGAAAGTTGGAAAGACCGCGCTCTATGCGGCGCTTGGGAGGTCAGTGTCAGAACCCGAATAATGTGTTCATGATCCGTTCGCAGTAAGCGTACTTTGCGATTACTTTCGTGCAGTGATCCCTATCCGTAGTCACCGTGCGCTCCTTACGAACTTTGCAATTGCGTCTGCGACCCCCGTAGCGAGCGGCAGGTTCGGATCACCATAGGTTCCGATGTTGGCACCCGGGTCGGCCGAGGTGACGCGCTTCAGAACATGGTTCGTGTCGGGCAGCACTACGAGGGTCGAGGACGGGGCGGCAGCCTTTAACGCCTGTGCGTCTGCGACGCTGACCTGAAGATCCCGCGCGCCCTGCAGCACCAGGACGGGCTTGCGTATCTGACGCAGCAGTTTTGCCGGTTCGAGCGCGAACATGCTGATGAGAAATCCCTGCACGGCGGGCTTGAACAGCGGCA
>JACMKK010000313.1 GCA_014380115.1 Luteimonas sp.
AGCCGCAACGCGGCGCGATCGGCGCGCTGCATCGCCTGCCGCAGGCGATGCAGGTGCAGCGACTGCAGGCGACGCTGCAAGCCGGCCAGGCGCGTGCCGAGATCGCTGCGATCGGGCGCAAGCAGTTCGGCGGCGACAGACGGCGTCGGCGCGCGCAGGTCGGCGGCGAAATCGGCGAGGCTGAAGTCGGTCTCGTGACCGATCGCGGAGACCACCGGCGTCGTCGAGGCCGCGATGGTGCGCACCAGCGCCTCGTCGTTGAACGCCCACAGGTCTTCGAGCGAGCCGCCGCCGCGTGCGAGCAACAACGCGTCATAGCGTCCTGATGCGTCCGCGCGGCGCAGCATCGATGCGATCTGCGCCGCGGCGCTCTCGCCCTGCACCGGCACCGGCAACACGTCCACCTCGAGCAGTGGGAAGCGCCGCGCCAGCACGCTCAGGACGTCGCGTACGGCAGCGCCGCTGGGCGAGGTGATCACGCCGAGCCGGCGCACGTAGGCGGGCAGGGGACGCTTGCGCTCGATGTCGAACAGGCCTTCCGTCTGCAGCCGCGCCTTGAGTTCCTCGAACGCCCGCCGCAGCGCGCCTTCGCCGGCTTCTTCGAGGGAATCCAGGATCAGCTGGTAGTCGCCGCGCGCCTCGTACAGGGTCAGCCGGCCACGCGCGAGCACGCGCAGGCCCTCGCGCGGCTGAAAGTTCAGCCACTGGCTCTTAGGCTTGAACAGCGCGCAACGGACCTGCGCGCGCGCATCCTTGAGCGTGAAATAGAGGTGGCCCGAGGCCGGCCGCGACAGGTTGCCGAGCTCGCCTTCGACCAGCACCAGCGGGAATGCATCCTCCAGCAGGCTGCGCGCCAAGGTGTTGAGCTGGCTGGGGGTCAGGATCTGGTCGTCTGCCACGTGCATTGCGTCAGGATAAACGTTGCGGCGCGCGCGACGGGTAAAATGGCGCCATGTCCGCCCACCCGCTGCCTTGCCAGATCGATCCCCTGCCGCGCTTCGGCCCCGCGCCGCGACGCGCCACGCGCCAGGTCCGCATCGGCGGGATCCTCGTCGGCGGCGATGCGCCCATCGTGGTGCAGTCGATGACCAACACCGACACGGCCGATGTCGCCGGCACAACCAAGCAGGTCGCCGAACTATGGCGTGCCGGCTCGGAACTGGTGCGCGTCACGGTCAACAACCCCGAATCCGCGGCCGCGGTACCGCGCATCGTCGAGCGACTAGCGATGATGGGCATCGACGTCCCCGTCATCGGCGACTTCCACTACAACGGCCATCAGCTGCTGGCGAACGAACCGGCCTGCGCACAGGCACTGGCGAAATACCGCATCAATCCCGGCAACGTCGGCTTCGGCAAGAAGCGCGACACGCAGTTCGCGCAGCTGATCGAATTCGCGATGCAGTACGACAAGCCGGTGCGCATCGGCGCCAACTGGGGCTCGCTCGACCAGGCGTTGGCGACGCGGCTGATGGACGAAAACCACCTGCGCCCGGAACCGTGGGAAGCCGCGCGCGTGTTGCGGGAGGCGCTGATCCGCTCGGCACTGGATTCCGCGCAGCGCGCCGTCGAGCTCGGCCTGCCTGCAGACCGCATCGTGCTGTCGTGCAAGGTCAGCGGCGTGCAGGAACTCGTCGCCGTCTACCGCGACCTCGCCGCACGCAGCGATTTCGCATTGCACCTGGGCCTCACCGAAGCCGGCATCGGCAGCAAGGGCATCGTCGCCTCGAGCGCCGCGCTGGCGGTGCTGCTGCAGGAAGGCATCGGCGACACGATCCGCATCTCGCTCACGCCCGAGCCCGGCGCGCCGCGAACCACCGAAGTCGTGGTCGCGCAGGAACTGCTGCAGACGATGGGTCTGCGCGCGTTCACGCCGATGGTCACGGCCTGCCCAGGCTGCGGCCGCACCACCTCGGAATTCTTCCAGGAACTCGCCCAGATCGTGCAGGAGCACGTGCGCGCGAAGATGCCGGAGTGGAAGATCAGCCACCCCGGCGCCGAAAACCTGACGCTGGCGGTGATGGGCTGCGTGGTCAATGGTCCGGGCGAATCGCGCCATGCCGACATCGGCATTTCGCTGCCGGGCACCGGCGAGACACCGGCAGCGCCGGTGTTCATCGATGGCGAGAAATCGGTGACCCTGCGCGGCGACAACATCGCGCTGGACTTCGTCGCCCTGATCGACGGCTACGTCGAACGCCGCTATGGCCGTGCCGCAGCGGCCAGCTGAGCCCGATTCGATCGCCAGGCAGGAAGCGCGCTTCGGCGCAGCCTTCCTGCGCAAGCATGGCTGGCGCCTGGCCTTGCTGTTCGCCGGCGTGCTGCTGCCGCTATGGGGCTTCGTCGAACTTGCCGACGAGTTGCGCGAGGCCGAGGCCTTCCCGTTCGACGCACCGATCCTGCAGCTGGCGCATGCGATGGCACGCGACGGTTTCGACCAACTGTTCCTGCTGTTCTCGGCACTCGGCTACGAATACGGCGTGGTGCCGTTCGACGTCGCCCTGGTCGTCGCTCTGGCCTGGCGCCGGCGCTTTCGCGAAAGCATCTTCGCCGCAGTAGCGCTCGGCGGCTCGGCCTTGCTCAACATCGCCGCCAAGCAGGCCTTCGCGCGCGATCGACCGAGCCTGTGGGAATCGATCTCGCCTGAGGACAGCTTCAGCTTCCCGAGCGGCCATGCGATGGGATCGATGACGCTGGCCGCGGTGCTGGTGCTGCTCGCCTTGCCGACGCGCTGGCGCTGGGTCGCGATCGCGGCGATGGGCGTGTTCGTGCCGATGGTCGGGCTGTCGCGCATCTATCTCGGCGTGCATTACCCGTCCGACATCCTCGCGGGCTGGTCAGCCGCCTCGGTGTGGGCGGTGGGGTGCTACGGGCTGGTGTTCTACGGGCACCTGCGGCCGTGGCAGACGCGTATTTCCCGTTAGGATCTC
>JACMKK010000314.1 GCA_014380115.1 Luteimonas sp.
CGCTCGTCGAACGGCAGTTCGTCCAGCGGCCAGCGCGTGCGGCCTTCGCGCCAGGCGGTTTCGAGTTGCGCGTGCAGGGCCGGCGGCACCGCGTCGCGTGCGAAGGCGTCGAGGTCGCTGTCGTGCAGGTGCCGCGTCAGCAGACGCACCGCCTGGGCCGGCTTGGTGGCGCCGCCGGCTAGCGGCACCGCGGCATCTTCGTCTTCGCGGCGGCAGCCGGAAAGCAGGGCGCCGGCGAGCAGGCAAAGCACGAACAGCAGGAACGGTGGCCTGAGGCGGACTGGCACGTGGCGACTTCCCCGGACGCTGAGCGCGCATCTTGGGCGTCGGCACAAGGCGCGGCAAGCGGCCCTGCTTCGCTGGCCGTCCCCGTTAACTACAAATCGTCCCTACAAACCGTAACTACAAATCGCGGACGACCCAATCGCGCGGATGCGAAGCATCGGGCACGTCGAGCGCCGCCTGCGCCACCGCATCCGGCGCCTGTCCCGCCTTCCACGCCGCCGCGATCGCCGCCAGCCGCTCGCGCGTGGCGCGGGTGTAGGCGCCTTCGAGCTCGTTCTGTGCGTCGGCAGCGAGTTTTTGCGGGTACAGCGCGCGGGCATCGTCGCTGCGGTTGAGCAGTGCGATCATGCGCGCCAGGCTGGTGCGGAACGTGTCCGCGCCGAGCGCGGTGCGCTGCGTGCGCTGCAGGTGCCACACGGTCAGGTATTCGACCGGACCGAGCAGGCGTCGCGGCGTGGCACCGAAGAACTGTCCGGAAAACGCGCTGGCGGCGAGCGGTCCGCTGCTCTCCGGCAGGCTCGTGGCGCCCCAGGAGCTCAAGGCACCGCCGGGTAGATCCATGCGCCGCAACGCCGTGCCGAAGGTGTCGGCGAGCAGCCGCTGCGCGCGCGCGTCGTCGCTCTCCGCGACCACGCCGAGCAGGCGCAGGAACAACGGATAGCGTTCCTCTCCGAGACGTCGCACCAGGCGCTTGAGCACGGCGAGGCGATATTCCGGATCGCTGTGCGCGGCCAAGGCCGACACCAGGCGATCGGCGCCGGCACGCAGCGCAGCAGGACTGGGAACGACTTCGTTCATCGGGACAAGAAAGTTCAAACCGCGGCTACTTGGAGCGGTGAACTATGCCTCAGGCAAAGGCGCCGAGGATCGCATCGGCGGCCTGGTCGGCGGCCTGCGACAGTTCGAGGGTCCCCAATTGCGCTTCGAACTCCGTATCGCCGGACAGCAGGCGTTCGCCGTCCGCGACGCCGTCCCAGGCACGGGCATTGAGCACACTCTCGCCGGAATCGACGACGTTCTGCGCGACCAGCGCCTCGGAGGCATACGCAACCTCGGCGGCCTCGAGCTGCGGCGCACCCTGACCATGCTCGCCCCGGCGCAGCGCGTCCGTGGACGCCTGGTCGAGCGAGACCTGGCTGGCCATGGGGCCGGCGCGGTCGAGACGCGGATCGGGACTGATGCTGCTCATGCGGTTCGGGTGTCCGGGGCCTGCCTGGAGTCAGGCGCAATCGTGGAGATGACGGAAAGGTAACGCTCGCGGGCCACGGCTGTCATCTCGGGGTAACCCTAGGTGCGGACGTTGCTGAATAGCATGCGTGTCGCAGCAGTTCATCGCGCGGTTGTCCTTGCGCTGCGGCGTTGCGACAGGCCTTGCGGCCGTTGCGACAGGCCTTACGCATCCGTACGTCGCATCGCGCGACTTCCGCCTACAGGACCCATGCTAGCCTCGCAGTCCGATGAAATCCTGAACGATTTGAGGCCCGGGAATGGCGTCGAAAGACCAGGGTGCCGACAAGACCGAACAGCCGACCGCCAAGAAACTGCGCGACGCGCGCAAGGAAGGCAATGTCAGCAAGAGCCGCGAGCTGACCAGCACGGTGCTGGTGCTCGGCTGGCTGGTCGGCGGCTGGGTGCTGATGGGCTTCATGTACAGCAAGATCAAGACGCTGTTCAACGAGAGCATCGCCGCGATCCAGCAGCCGTTCGACGTGGCCGTGCGCGAACTCGCCTCCACCGCCTTCGACACCTTCCTGTGGCTGAGTCTGCCGCTGCTGGCCTTCGCGGTGTTCCTCGGCTTGCTGGTCGAGTTCCTGCAGGTCGGGCCAGTGGCGACGATGAAGAAGGTCACGCCCAACGTCGCCCAGCTCAACCCCGCGGAAGGGCTGAAGAAGATGTTCTCGATGGACAACCTGGTCGAACTGGTGAAGTCCATCGTCAAGAGCGGCGCGCTGCTCGGCATCGGCGCGTTCGTGGTCTGGGGCATGCTCGACCAGCTGATCCTGCTGCCTTACGCACCGCCGGCGGCGATGGGCTCGGCGATCTGGTACGGCCTGCTGCGCATCGTGGTGTGGACGATCTTCGTGTTCTTCTTCGTCTCGGCGATCGACGCCGGCTACCAGAAGTATTCCTACCTCAAGCAGCTGCGCATGAGCCGCCGCGACATCAAGCAGGAAGTGAAGGAGAACGAGGGCGATCCCTACGTCAAGCAGCGCCGTCGCCAGTTGCACCAGGAATGGTCGCAGCAGAACATGCTCAATGCCGTCCGGGGGTCTAACGTCGTGGTCACGAATCCCACCCACATTGCGGTCGCACTGCAGTACGAACACGGCGTCACCGACTTGCCGGTCGTGGTCGCCAAGGGCGAAGGCGCCACCGCCGAGATGATCAAGAAGGCCGCCGAGGAAGCCGGCGTGCCGATCATGCAGAACGTCGAGCTGGCGCGCGGCCTCAACGAGCGCACGGCGCTCGACGATTACATCGACGGTGAATTCTTCGATGCCGTGGCCGAGGTGCTGCGCTGGGCCGAGGAGATGCGCCGCGTCGAGTGACTGACGGGATGCTCAGCCGAAGGCGCGTTGCAGCGCCGGCAGCAAGCCGCGGTTGTCGCCGAGGCGGTCGAGCACGATCTCGATATAGACGCCGAGCATCAGCAGTAGCATCGCGGTGGCCAGCCAGGCCTTGATCGGCATGGTCAGCGCGAACACGTTGAGCTGCGGCGCGTAGCGGTTGACCAGGCCGAACGACAGGTCGACCAGCAACAGCACCACCATCGCCGGCGCGGCCAGCACCACCAGCGCGGTCATGAGGTAACTGAATTGACCGATGAACAGGTGCAGGCCGCCGGCCTGCAGGTTCGGCACGTAGGACGTCACCGGCCACATCACGTAGCTCGACAGCAGCAGGTCGAGGAATACCAGAAACGCGCCGCTGGCCATGAACAGCCAGGCCGCGAACTGCGACAGGAAGGTGCCGTGCAACGAGGTCTGGTGGCCCTGGATCGGGTCGAACACCGAGGCCTTGCCGAGGCCGACCTGGTTGTCGATC
>JACMKK010000315.1 GCA_014380115.1 Luteimonas sp.
CCGACCGGTCCGCTGCACGTCGGCCACGGCCGCGCCGCGGCGATCGGCGACTGCGTCGCGCGCGCGCTCGAGGCCAATGGCTGGGAAGTGGTGCGCGAGTTCTATTACAACGATGCCGGCGCGCAGATCGACAACCTCGCCAGGTCCGTGCAGGCCCGCGCCAAGGGTCTCACGCCCGACGACGCCGGCTGGCCGGAGGACGGTTACCGCGGCGAGTACATCAAGGATGTCGCACAGGCTTATCTCGATCGCGCCTCGGTGGATCTCGATGGCGCAGATTCCGACGGTCACGTCATCCACGCCGCCGGCGAGGCCGACGACATCGACGCCATCCGCCGCTTCGCCGTCGCCTGGCTGCGCCGCGAGCAGAACCTCGACCTGGCCGCGTTCGGCGTCACCTTCGACGT
Organism: Luteimonas sp.; assembly: GCA_014380115.1. Lineage (GTDB taxonomy): Bacteria > Pseudomonadota > Gammaproteobacteria > Xanthomonadales > Xanthomonadaceae > Luteimonas. The sequence continues at coordinate 408 of JACMKK010000315.1, forward strand.
CTATTTTCTCGAGTCCTCGCTGTACGCCGATGACAAGGTCGAGGAAACCGTGCGCGAACTCGTGCGCCACGGCCACACCTACGAGGAGGGCGGCGCACTGTGGCTGCGCAGCACCGACTACGGCGACGACAAGGACCGCGTGATGCGCAAGTCCGACGGCAACTACACCTACTTCGTGCCCGACATCGCCTACCACCTCAGCAAATGGCAGCGCGGCTATCAGCGCGCGATCACCGAACTCGGCGCCGACCACCACGGCAGCCTGGCCCGCGTGCGCGCCGGCCTGCAGGCGCTCGACGCCGGCATCCCGAAGGGCTATCCGGAATACGTGCTGCACCAGATGGTCACGGTGATGCGCGGCGGCGAGGAAGTGAAGCTGTCCAAGCGCGCCGGCAGCTACCTGACGCTGCGCGACCTGATCGACGAGGCCGGTCGCGATGCGACGCGCTGGTTCCTGATCGCGCGCAAGCCCGATTCGCAGCTCGTGTTCGACATCGATTTCGCGCGTTCGCAATCGCTCGACAATCCGGTCTACTACGTGCAGCTCTCGCATGCGCGCATCTGCGGACTGCTGCGCCAGCTGAACGAGCGCGGCCTCATCTTCGACCTTGACAACGGCCTGGCGCAGCCGCTCGACCTCGACAGCGCCGCGACACGCGACTTGCTCACCGACCTGTCGCGCTATCCAGAGGTCGTCACGGCAGCCGGCGATCAACTCGAGCCGCACCTGCTGACGGTCTTCCTGCATGAACTGGCGCAGGCGTTCCAGACGTATTACAACGATCACCAGTTTCTCGTCGACGACGCCGACACGCGCGATGCGCGCCTGGCCTTGGCGCTGGCGACGCGGCAGGTGCTGGCAAACGGACTCGGATTGGTAGGCGTTTCGGCGCCGGAGGCGATGTAAGGCGATGGCGGTCAAGCGTGGCAAGTCGCAGGCGCGGCGCAACAGCGGCAACAACAGCAGCGGCCTGCCCGGCTGGGCGTGGCTGGTGCTCGGCGTCGTGCTGACGCTCGGCGTGATCCTGGCCGCGCCGCGATTCCTGAAGTCCGACGGTCAGGACGGCTTCTTCCGTCCGCGGCCGAATCCCGACGCACGGCCCGCAGCGGCCAATGGCGACGCCGACGACGATGGCGTCGTGCCCGAGCCGGCCTCCACCGACGCAGAGAGAGCGACGGCCGCGGCACGCGGCGAACAGACACCGGAAGAAACGCAGTTCGACTTCTACACGCTGCTGCCAGGCAAGGAAGTCGCCATGTCCGACGCCGAACTCGCTGCCAGCACGCGCGAGGAAGCGGCGCGCGCGCAGCGCGAACAGGCGCTGCAGGCCGCGGCC
>JACMKK010000316.1 GCA_014380115.1 Luteimonas sp.
GCGGCTTGCCCAGCTGCGCGCCGGCGACGGGCTGCGCTTCGAACCGTGCACGCTGGCCGAGGCACGGCGCCTGGCGATCGAACAGCGGCAGCGGCTGGCGCGAATTGCGCTGGCGATCGCGGCACGGGGCTAGATCAATTGGATTGGACTTTTTCTATGCGCGCATCTTTGAAAGTCCGCAATGCATGGCGACGGGAAACAGCCCCTCCCCCTGCGAATGCAGGGGGAGGTTGGGAGAGGGTGCCGCCGGACCCGACACACTGATCGAAGGGCCACGGAAACGAGCTCCATCAAGAATTCTTGATGCGACGGCACCCCTCCCAACCCTCCCCTGCATTCGCAGGGAGGGCGCCAAACGCCCAACCCACACACTGACCTGCACATTGCGCACCTCGGCACGAATCCCTAGTCTCGATGCCTCCCCGCCGGAGTTCCCCGCATGCGTCCATTCCGCATCCGTGCCCTGCCCTCGCTGATCGCCGCGTCGCTGTTCGCATCGGCACTGGTCACGGGTTGCAAGCCGTCCACGCCGCCCGCCGCGACAGACACTTCAACCACGGTGCCCGCAGCCGTCGACACCGCGGCATGGCAATCGGCAGTCGACGGCTTCATCGCCGGCTATCTCGAGCATTTCCCCACCTTCGCCGCCAATGCCGGCAAGCACGAATATGACGGCAAGCTGCCGGACTGGAGCGCGCAAGGACTCGCCGAAAACACGCGCTGGCTGCACGCGCAACGCGACGCGGTCGCGAGGTTCACCGAAGACAAGCTCGATGACACCGCGCGCTTCCAGCGCGACTACGTGTTGGCGGTGATCGACGGTCAGTTGTTCTGGCTGGAGGACTCCGGTTTCGCCTACAAGAATCCGGGGTTCTATGCCGGCGACCTGTCGCCGAGCATGTACCTGACCCGGCCGTACGCACCGCTGCCGCAGCGCATGGCCGCATTCACCACCTACCTGGAGGCGCTGCCGAAGGCCATCGGCCAGATGCGCGGCAACTTCAAGACGCCGTTGCCGTCGACGTACGTCGACCTCGGCGTCAATACGTTCGGCGGCTACGCCACGTTCTTCCGCAACGACGTGCCGGCGATCTTCGCCGAGGTCAAGGACGATGCACTGCAGGCGCGCATGAAGTCCGCGCTCGATGCCGCGGTCAAGACCACGCAGGACACCGCCGACTGGTTCTCTTCGCAGAAGGCGATGGCCACGCAGGACTACGCGCTCGGTGCGGAGAAGTTCGCGAAGATGCTGCAGGCGACCGAACTCGTCGACCTGCCGTTGGCCGAAGTGAAGGCCATCGGCGAAGCCGACCTGGCGCGCAACCTCGCCGCGATGCAGGCCGCCTGTGCCGAATACGCGGCCGGCATGACGCTGCCGCAATGCGTCGAGAAGGCCAACGCCGACAAGCCCGTCGGCGGCGCGGTCGAAGGCGCGCGCGCGCAGCTCACCAGCCTGCGCCAGTTCCTCGTCGACAAGGACCTGGTGACGATTCCCGGGACCGAGGAAGCCAAGGTCGCCGAGGCACCGCCGTTCAACCGCTGGAACTTCGCCTACATCGAGATCCCCGGTCCATACGAGAAGAACCTGCCGTCGGTCTATTACATCGCGCCACCGGATCCGAAGTGGCCGAAGGCCGAACAGGACGCGTACGTGCCCGGCAAGTCCGACCTGCTGTTCACGTCGGCGCATGAGGTCTGGCCGGGACATTTCCTGCAGTTCCTGCACGCTAATCGCGCGAAATGGAAGTTCGGCCAGCTGTTCGTCGGCTACGCGTATGCCGAAGGCTGGGCGCACTACACCGAAGAGATGATGTACGACGCCGGCGTCGAGGGCGCGACGCCCGAGATCCACATCGGCCAACTCAGCAATGCGCTGTTGCGCAACGTGCGCTATCTGTCGGCGATCGGCCTGCACACCGGCGGCATGACCGTGCAGCAGTCCGAACAGATGTTCCGCGACAAGGCTTTCCAGGATCCGGGCAACGCGCGCCAGCAGGCCGCGCGCGGCACTTATGACCCGGCCTATCTCAACTACACGCTGGGCAAGCTGATGATCATGCAGGTGCGCGAGGACTGGACCCGATCGCGCGGCGGCCGCGCCGGCTGGAAGGCCTTCCACGACCAGTTCCTCGGCTACGGCGGCCCGCCGGTGCCCCTGGTACGCGCGCAGATGCTCGGCGGCGAAGTCGAGGCGAAGCTGTGGCAGAAGCCGCGCGAACTCACGCCGATCCCGGTCGCGCCGGCGGACCCCTACGCGCCGCCGACCTCATCGACGCCGGCGCCGTCCCATTGACCACCCGAACATCCCATCACCCAAGGCAGGCTCATCCATGAAACCCAACCTCGTCGGCGCACTCGTCCTGATCGTGATCGGTGTGCTGTTCCTGCTGCAGAACCTCGGCTACGGCGGCTTTGATTTCGGCGACCTGATCAGGAAATGGTGGCCGCTGATCCTGATCGCCGTCGGCGTCGGCATGCTGTTCAAGCGTTCCGCGCGCTAGGACTGCGGGATCCGGACTCACGGCGGGAGGCGGGCGGTGGCGAGCACGAACCCATCGACGTTGCGGCGGATCGACTTCAACTGCGATCTCGGCGAAGGCTGCGGTGGTGATGCGGCGATCATTCCGCTGATCAGCGCGGCCAGCATCGCCTGCGGCGGTCACGCAGGCGACACGGTGTCGATGCGCGAGACGGTGGCGCTGTGCCAGCGTCATGGCGTGGCGATCGGCGCGCATCCCTCGTTCGATGATCGCGGGCATTTCGGCAGGCGCGAACTGGCGCTCGACGGTGACGCGGTGCGCACGCTGGTCATGCGCCAGGTCGGAGCGCTGTCAGCTGTCTGTAACGCGTCCGGCGCGACCCTGCGCCACGTCAAGCCGCATGGCGCGCTGTACAACCTCGCCGCGCGCGAGGTCGAAGTCGCAGCGGCGATCGCCGAGGCGGTACGCGACCTCGATCCTGCGCTGGTGCTGTACGGGCTGGCCGATTCCGAACTCACGCGCGCCGGCGAAGCCGCCGGGCTGCGCGTGGCGCATGAAGTCTTCGCCGAACGCCGTTACGAGGCCGACGGCCGCCTGACGCCGCGCGGGACGGAGGGCGCGGTGATCGAGGACCTCGACGGGTCGATCGCGCAGGTGCTGGACATCCTGCGCGACGGCCGCGTCCTTGCGCGCACCGGCGAGCGCGTACCGCTGCACGCCGACACCCTGTGCCTGCACGGCGACCGCGCCGACGCGCCCATCTTCGCGCAGGCCTTGCGCGACGTGCTGCAGCGGGAAGGCTTCGTCATCGCCGCA
>JACMKK010000317.1 GCA_014380115.1 Luteimonas sp.
CGGCGTCTGTAGCAGCGGCGCGCCGGCGATGGCCGTGGCCTGGCGCGCCGGCCCCGGCGTCGCGCCCGTGTCGTATGCGGACATCCGCACCATCGCCGACGGCATCGCCGTGCGCATCCCCATCGCGCAGGCCGTAGCCGACCTGCACGACCTGGTCGACGACGTGCTGGTGGTCGACGACGACAGCATCGTGCGCGCGATGCGCCTGGTGCACGAGCATGCAGGCCTCGTCGTCGAGCCCGCCGGTGCGGCCGGTGTCGCGGCGATCCTTTCGTATCCGGGCATGTTTGCCGGCGCTTCGGTCGCGACTGTGCTGACCGGTGCCGGCGTGACGCGGCAGCAGATCCGCGACTATCTGGTGCCGTCGGCCGACACGGATAGGCAGGCCGCCCGCATGCACGATCACGCGTCCGCGCCGTCGCCATGAACACGTCATCGCAACGGCGGATTTCCACGCCCTCCTTCGGCGAACGCGTGGTGCTGGCTGCGATCCTGGCGCTGATCGCATTGGTCCCGCGTCTGACGGCCTTGCGCACCCGTCATCCGCCCTTCGCTCCCCACCCCTTCCCCCACACCTGACGCACGCTCCAGGCATCGGCCATGGACGTCTCGACGAGGCACGCATGAAATCCTCCATTCGCCTTCTTCTCGCCGCGCTGTTGGCCAGCGCCCAGGTCCAGGCTGCGCCCGCGGCCGACGTCGAAGTCCGCTTCTATCCGCAGAAGCAGGTCTGGTCCTACCAGCTGGACGCGGCCCGCGGCCTGCACAGTGCGGTCCTGCAGAACACCGCCATCGTCAACCGCGGCAGCCAGCCGGTCGTGGTCGCGCAAGTACGCTTCGACGTGATGCGCAAGGATGATGTGGTGCTGTCGCGCACGCTGCATGCCTCCGATCTGGATGCCGCGGCGAAAGGCGGCACCGCACTGGCCGGCGCAGGCATGTTCGACATGCTCAAGTTCCAGTTCTCGCCGAAGGACCTGTTCGGCGGACCGGCTTCGCTTTCCGCGACGCGGACGCTGGCTCCAGGCGCGTCGCTATACGTCTCATCGCAGGTGTTCGCATTCCCGGGGCGTCCGGAACGCGTGCGCGTCACGATCGATTTCGAAGGCGATGCGGACGACACGGTCGCGAGCCTGCCGCTGCAACACGGCACCATCGCCGGCCACTACCGCTTTCCGCTGCGCGGTCGCTGGGTCGCCGGCGCCGGCTCGACGCTGCACAGCCACCATCGCTGGGCGGTGCCGGAGGAATTCGCATTCGACTTCGTGCGCTACGGTGCGTCCGGCACCACCTACGACGGCGACGGCACCAAGGTCAGCGACTACTACGGCTATGCCGAGCCGGTATTGGCCACCGCCGACGGCGACGTCGTCGCCGTGCTCGACACCCTGCCCGACAGCGTGGCGGCGATGCGCCAGGCCGGTGAGACGCTGGCGCACTACCAGAAACGTCTCTTCGAAAGCCAGGATGCGCTGCTCGCCGCGGGCCCGCAGACCATCGCCGGCAACCACGTGATCGTGCGCCATGCCGAAGGCGTCTATTCCGTCTACGGCCACCTCAAGCCCCGCAGCACGCTGGTCGCGGTCGGCGACCGCGTCAAGGGCGGGCAGCAGCTGGGCGCAGTGGGCACCTCCGGCAATTCGACCGAGCCGCACCTGCACTTCCACTTGTGCGATGCGCCCGACCCGCTGCAGTGCGCAGGCCTGCCGGTCGCGTTCGACGACATCGAGATCCCGGTCTCGGAACGTCCGCGCCTGATCCAGAGCGGCGATTTGCTGGAGACCATCGAGCCTGTCGCAGCGCAGATGTCGCGCTGAGCGGCCCGCCCTCCCCGCAGTCGCATCGCCATCCACGTCGGAGTATCCGTTGAAATCCATCCACGTCCAGAAAGCGCTCGCGTTCGTCTTCCTCCTACTCGGTGGCTGGTGTCTGTTCTTCCCGGGCACCGTCGAGGCCCTGGTGATCAGGCCGGAGTACTACGTCGGTAACGCCACCAGCGCGCTGTTCGTCGCCTGCTTCGGCGCGCAGGCGATGCTGTGCGGAACCGTCATCTACACATCGCGGTTTTTGCCACGTACGTTCCTGGTGTTCGGCCTGCTCGCCTCCGTACCGTTCTTCGGTTTCAACTACTACTTCTATTTCATCAAGGGCATGTTCACCGATTGGATGCTGCTGGACTTCGCTGGAAACGCCACGATCCTCGCGTTCTCGCTGCTCGGCCACCGTCTGTGCGTGCGCGAGGCGGCGGCCGGTCATGCGATCCGGGCCAACGGCGGCGGAAGCGCGGCCGGCACGCTGCGCTCGCCAGAATGAATACCCGATTGCCCCGCACACTGACCCGGTCGACCACGATCGACACCGTTTTCGCTGTCCCGCAGCGTCGGTCACGCCCCTGCCATCACGTCGACTTAGCCAACGCCTGCCTAGGCTAGATGCATCCCCCGACGCGAGACCCCGCGATGCCCATGCTGCGTATCCGCCTGACCGGTAGCGACGACACCGCCCGCGCCATCATCAACCTGCTGCAGAGCGTCGAGGGCATCGAGCATGTCGAAGAGGTGGCCGACCTGATGCCACACATGGACGACGCCGATTCCAGTTCGGCCGGGCTCAGCGACCAAGAGGGCGGTAACGCGCACGAGATCGAGATCGATGCGCCGAACTTGTCCACCGCGCGCAAGGTGCGCGAAGCGGTGGAAGCGCTGGCGTTCGATCTCGATGCGCTGGTGGAGTTCGAGGAAGACGACGAAGCCTGAGCGGCTTTGCGTAGAAGCGTCACCCGTTCACGGCACCTGCTTCAGGGCGGCCACGATCGCCGGCTTGAGTTGCTTGACC
>JACMKK010000318.1 GCA_014380115.1 Luteimonas sp.
TCAGGTGATCTTTCCGCCGGCCTGGTCGTGTTCGAAGTCGCGGGCCTCACGCCGGCCGACGTGGTCAAGCAACTGCTGGCCAAGCGCGTCATCGCCAGCACCAGTCCGTACGCCATCACCTACGCGCGCCTTGCCCCCAGCTTGGTCAACACGCCGCAACAAGTCGACGAGGCCGTGCGCGCCGTCCGCGAAATCTCCGGCTGACGCGAGGCCGGCCGTTCGCGAGCGCGACCAGGCGGTACGCCGCGTGGGCGCAAACATCTGGATGCAGTGCGCGGCACGGACGTCCGGCCCCGTCTTACGCAAGCTCCGGCACATCACTCGCGTGCCCGTGTCCCTTACGATCGTCCGGCGCACGCCTGGAGCGCGTCACGATTTAGGAGGTCCGCCATGTCTACCGCCCGCATCGACGCGCAAAGTCCCATTGCCTGGCGACAGGTATTGCTCGGCGGCCTGGTCGTGGCCCTCGGCGATTTCGTCTTTGCCACGATGCTTTGGTTCGCATGGAGCGTGCCGGGAGTCATCAAGCTGTTCCAGACCATCGCCGTCGGCGTGCTCGGCCAGGCCAGCTACGAAGGCGGCGTGGCGGCAGCATGGCTTGGCGCCGGCCTGCACCTGTTCATGGCGACCATGTTCGTGGTGGTCTACGTCCTCGCGGGTCGTCGCATGCCGGGCCTGCTGGAGAAGCCGTTCGCGTACGGTGCGGCGTATGGGGTGGTGCTGTACGTGGTCATGAACTTCGTAATCATGCCGCTGTCGCGCGTGGACGCCTCGCCGTCGTTCGAGCATCCGGACTGGATCTTCTACAGCGTCATCGCGCACATGGTGTTCGGCGTGATCTGCGTGCTGTTCGCGCGGCGCGCCTTGCGGCCGCGCAATCAGACTTCGTAGGACCTGATCCCGACGGGATCGAGAGGTTGTGAGAGCGTTGGTCGATTGGGGTAAGCAGGGAGCGACGTGCGAAAACTGGCAGCCAGATTCGTCGTTGCATGGGTCGCATGGCTATATGGCGGTGGCGCGGTGCGTGGCGCATCGCAGCGGCGGTGCCGGCGATGATGATGGCGTTCGTCGTTCTACGCCTGATAGCCGACATTTCGTCCGATCCGACCTCGCACAATCTGTGGCCGTTCGAAATCCTGATGATCGGGGCGCTCAGCGTCGCCATCATGGTGGTGCTGCTGGTCTCACGAAGGATCACTGGCGTCGGACGCTGAATCGGGGAGTGCCGTCGAAGGCACGGCTCCGGCCGCCTTGTGCCATGGACAACGTTCGTCCGGACAGAAGTCGGGCGCAGCGAGGCGACAGGCATGGGCAGTGCAGGCGAGGGCAGGGCATACGACGCGATTATCGTCGGAGCGCGCTGCGCTGGTTCACCCACGGCGATGCTGCTGGCGCGCAAGGGCTACCGCGTCCTGTTGCTTGATCGCGCGACGTTCCCGAGCGACACGCTTTCCACCCACGTCGTGCAGCCGCTCGCCGTGGCGGCGCTGCGCAGGTGGGGGTTGTCCGAGCGTCTGGCAGCGACGGGATGTCCGCCGATCGACACGTACTTCTTCGACTTCGGTCCCGTCACGATCGCAGGAGCGCCAGGCAGCGAGGATGCTCCGGTGGCTTATTGTCCGAGGCGCTTCGTCCTCGACAAGCTGCTCGTCGATGCCGCGGTCGAAGCCGGAGCGGAGGTGCGTGAGGATTTCACCGTCGACGAAGTCCTGGCCGAGGACGGACGTGTCGTCGGCATCGCGGGCCATTCGAAGCAGGGCAAGGCGATCACCGAGCGTGCCAAGGTCGTGATCGGCGCGGATGGCCGGAACTCCCTGGTGGCGGACACCGTCGCTGCCGGAAAATACAACGAGCGGCCACCGCTGCTCGCTCCTTACTACAGCTACTGGAGCGGGCTTCCGATGCGCGGCCGTTTCGAAACCTATGTTCGCCCGAACCGTGGATTCGCGGCGGCACAGACCCACGATGGCCTGACGATGGTTGTCGGCGGGTGGCCTTATTCGGAATTCGCGGCCAACAAGCATGACCTCGAGCGCCACTATCTCGAAATGTTCGAGGCCGTGCCGGAATTCGCCGAGCGCATGCGCGGCGCCAAACGCGAAGGGCGGCTGGCCGGCGCGCCCACGCCGAACTTCTTCCGCAAGCCGTTCGGCGCGGGGTGGGCGCTCGTCGGCGACGCGGGCTACCTCAAGGATCCGATCACCGCACAGGGCATTGGCGATGCCTTCCGCGATGCCGAGGGATGTTCGCTCGCGCTGGATGAAACCTTCACCGGTGTCCGGCCGTTCGACGAGGCGATGGGCGACTATCAACGCGCGCGCGACGAAGACACGCTTGCGATGTACGACTTCACCTGCCAGCTGGCAACGCTGGCGCCGCCGCCGCCCGAGATGCAGCAGTTGCTCGGCGCGATGCGCGGCAACCAGAAAGCCATGGACGGCTTCGCGCAGATGAATGCCGGAACCATTTCTCCGGCGCGGTTCCTGTCGCCGGAGAATGTCGGTGCGATCGTCGGCGCGTCGGCGGGCGGTCCCGGCTCGGCGACCGCGGCGTAGGCGCGCCGACGTCGCTAGCCGGAGTTCACTTTCCGGCTTGCAACTTCTGCGCGGCTTCCAGGTGCTTGGCCACGTGGTCCCGCGTATCGGTCAGGTGCTGCTTTACCGCCTCACTGGAGGCCAGCGTCAACAGCCGCGTGTCGATCAGGGCCAGGGCGTCCGTGTGGCCTTTCACCATCGCGTCGATATAAGCCGTCTCGTAATCCTTTCCGGATTTCTGTCCAAGTGTGGCCAACTCGGCCGTGCCTTGCTCCTTCATCGCTTTCACTTCATCGGTCGACGCAAGCGTACCGAGCGATTGCGTCTTGGCCTGGTTCGCGCCGTGCTCGGTTTCCATCATCTCGGCGTACGCTAGGACGGGCGCCGAGACTTTCTTTTCCTTGGCCTGGCGCGCGGCCGCGATCTCATGCTCGTTCACGGAGCCGAGCAAGCCGAGGGCAAGGGAATCATCGGATGAAGCGGTCGTCGGGGCGGGCGGGGTAGCGGCTGGCGCAGTGCTGGCCGCGGCCGCGGTATCGGGCGCAGGCGTCGCCGGTTCGGGCGTGGGCTGGTTTTCCGGCATCTCGCGGCGATCGCATGCGGCAAGCGTCGCGATAGTCAACGCACCGGCCAGCAACAAGGAAGTTTTCATGTTCGGTGTCCAGGGTGCCTTTCAGCGGAGGCGGCACCATGGCAGCAGACTCGTGAAGGTATTGACATCGAATACCGCGCGTCTGTTTGTCAGGCACCCGTCTGGCCGTGCGGTGCTTGCAGCGGCTTCGATTGCGGCGAATCCTTCTGCCGCAGCCAGATGCTCAGAACGACCAGCGCCGCGACCGCGAGGAATTCGCTTTGCCAATTCTGGAAGGACTCGAACCAGAACTGCGGGTCGCCGAGGTAGTTCATCAGCGAGATCGACGATTCACCCTTGAGGGCGCGTTCGGCCAGCTCATGGCGCCAGCTGCCATTGAGATGCAACGCGAACGAGGCAATGAAAAGGAGGGCGAAGGCGATCGCCAGCGAATGGCCATAGAGCGTTTTCCAGAGGCCGCCGGCCCGTACGGGCCACGGCACCGGCCCCCGTTCGACGCGCTCGCTTTCCTGCCCCGGCGACATCGGGCGCGATTCGGCCGAGCCCTTCTGCCGCAAGGACACGGTCAGCAGCACATACATGCCCATCTGCAGGAATTCGCTTTCCCAGTTCTCGAAGGTCGCGGAAACGAAATGGCCGCTATGCAGATATGCCCAGAGCGACACGGGCAGGGCACCGTGTTCGAGCAGTTCGCGGTTGTAGACCTGCTGTCCCATCACGACTTGCCCGGCCAGCGACGCCACCATCAACGCGACCAGTACCAGCGATAACCCATTGCGACGCCAGAACGACTCGTGTGACTTGGCCATCATGCGGACTCCAGCGCAAGCAGAACGAGCGCGAATCGAATGGGAACCATGACGCCCGCTCGGTCGAGCAGACGCACCGCCAGGGATACACACGCGCACTCCCCGACAAGCGTCGAGGGCCTTGGGCACCCTCGACGCTTGTTTCATGCGGCTTATCTTCGCCGGGCCGACGCCAGGCGAAGATCGCTGCGCTCACATCATCTTGTCGCGAGTCTGTTCGGCACGGGCAGCGCCGATCGCCGTTTCCACCTGCTTCACTTCCTCGGGAGGTGGCAGCACCGCCGGGAATCCCAGGGCCTGAATCCACAGCTCCCGCGTCCAGCCGGTGGTGTGGTACAGGTGATGATCCTCGTCGGTCTCCACCGCTTCGAAGGCCGCCTTGAGCACCTTGGCTTCGTTGCCGCTGGCGTGCTTGGCGACGTGCCCGATCAGCTCCCAGTTGAGGTGGTCCTTGGTCTCGGCCAGCACCACGCATTCGCCGGCCACCAGTTCGGCGCCGGCCGCATCGGCCGTGTCCATCGCCATCTTGATCGCCGTCACCAACGACTCGCCCTGATGCGCCACCACGGCGCGGCCGGGACTCTGTTCCTCGGGATCGAGGCCGAGTTCACCGAACACGTTCAACAGGACTTGCTCATGCGTCCTGGTTTCGTCCAGATAACCTTCCCACTCTTCGCGCAGATCCGGATTGACCGCCGCCTGGATCGCGTGGGTATAGACCTGGATGCCGCCACGCTCGGTTTCCAGCGCCTGCAGCAGCAGCTCTTTCACTTGTGCATCGTTGTACTTCTTGGCCATCGTGCCTCTCCGTAATGAATGCTAAAACGTGGGCCAATCTCCGTAGAGAAACGGTGAACGGAACCGGTGGATTGCCTCGAACACATTCATCTTCCTGACGATGCTCAGCACCCCATGCATCCGTCGATGATTCTTCGACCGGTCCCGGCGCATATGCAACGCACCTGCGTGTCACCGCGTCGTGAAAAATCTGCCGCGGAACATTCTTCACACCGTGCGCCAGACGATGTCGCCGAGGTGCACGGGATGACTACGAACAAAAGCGAAGCCGAAGTGACGGCACTGGAAGCGGCGCTCCCCTATCTGAAGAAGGTGCTGCCGCCGGCCGAGGTGGAAGAGCAGGTACAGGAGTTTGCCAGGGACATTCTAAACGGCGCACCCGTCGAGGATCGGCAGGAAACTTCGCGCCGCCTCGACGAGGTCGTGCGCGATGCGGTGCCTCCGGAAGACGGCACGCCGTGACGTCGCCGCAACGCGCGCTGATCATCTGGCATGGCGGCCATGACCGAGGGGCGCAAACGCGCGGCGCTGACGGTGCTGAAGCATTCCAGCATCGATACGCGTGCTTCCAACCGACCATGCCGCAGTTAGGCCGCAGTTGCCTCCGCGGGGCGACTGGCCGGTGACACCCCGGCGCGACGTTGATCGAATGGGGCTGGAGGATCTGTCGCACCGGTCGTGTAGCCGATCGCAGCGCCTGCCGTCGTCCGCTGCGCGCGGATCCATTCGGTGCGGGAGGGAGTTGCATGAATGTCCTGACTCGCCGGCTAGCACCGGCACTGTGCGTACTGGCCTTGTGGTCCGCCGCCATCGAGGCGCGTGCGCAAGCGGATCCGCGGGTCGTGTTGAACGGCATGATCGTGCAGTTGCAGACCGGTACGCCCAACCCGCAGTGGTATAGCCCGGAGGTCTGGCAGCTGCTCGCGTACCAGACCCAGAACTCCGGCGTCTATCCCGCGCTAAGCCAGCTGGGCCCCGTGCGAAGCGTTGCCGTCGTCGCGGAGCAGCAGCTTCCGGTCGGCGGACTGTATTCGATGACTGCGCTGCACACGGGCGGGCGCTCCGACTGGCGGATCGGCATCAACAACTACACCAATCGCGTCGAGTACGTCGATTTCAACGTAGGCCAAAATCAACCGTACCCGTTGCCGGACATGAGCCCCATCCCCGCAGCCGGGCCCAAGTCCGGTCCGAAGGCGAAAGTCGATCCGGATCCGGGCAAGGACAATCCCGGCAAGGACAAGCGCGCCGACGCGGACGACAAGGACAACCGCGGCGCCGATGCCGGCGGCGACGAGGATCCGAGGACATCGGACGCCTGCAAGCAATTCCCCAATCTCTGCTAGTCGCAAAAAGGATCCTTCCGGATGTGGACCAGGCGGGAAACGGTCGTGGCGGGCCTGCTGACTATCCTGTACGGCGCAAGCGGCACGTGCGCGTGCGCACCGGGCAATGCGCGGACAAGGCCGCGCCGAGGTTGCGTGCTGACTGCTTCCGAAGCCCAGCCGTACCTGGCGAAGGCCAGCGATACGCGCGTGTTCCTGACGGGCAAGGAACCGATGATCCCCAGGTCCGGCAACAGGAATTTCGACCTTGCCCTTGCCAGGACGCTGTCCAAGGCTGCTTCCGTCCTCGAAGTGCTGCCCGGCTTCGCCTATTACGAGGACTACGACGAGTTCAATGCCTACGCGACGCCGGCCGTCAGAAGGGACAGGGCCGACGGTACGGTGCTGTTCGGCGGCGGCCTGCTGCTCGACCTGATGCGCGGCAAGGAAAGCCCGGAGGTCTCGGTGGCCGCGGTCTGCGCGCACGAATTCGGCCACATCGTGCAGTTCAAGCACGACCTGCAGAAAGTCGTCCAGAAGGGCCAGAAAACCGCCAGGCGCGGCGAGTTGCAGGCCGATTTCCTTGCCGGTTACTTCGCCGGGGTAAGAAAGCGCGAAAAGCCCGACTTCCCCGCGGCCGTGTTCGCGGCTACGCAATCGAAGTTCGGCGACTTGGACGTCGATTCGCCAGGACACCATGGCACACCGGCCGAACGCGGTGCGGCGATCGTCAAGGGATTCGAAGCCGCCTACCGGCAAAAACTGTCCCTCGCCGACACGATCGTCGCCAGCACGAATTACGTCACGGCGATCTGAGCGGCAAGGCGGCTCGCGTAGAAGGCAGCTCGCGTAGGATGGGTTGAGCGCAGCGATACCCATCGCTTTACCTCGGATGCAACCACTGGTCTTACTCGCCACAGGTCTCTTGGGGTGAGCTGCGCTCCTGTCCGGGTATCCCGCCTTGGGACACGAATGATGGGGATCGCTGCGCTCAACCCATCCTACGAGATTCCTTTTCGACTCGCGCTGGTGTCATCGCAACCACCGACCACGCATGTTCGCATCCGTCGTTCACAGCGACTGACCCTGACGGGGAGAGAAGCCGAAGCCTCGCAGTCAGGCAGGCATTGCTTGAGGCGTGACAGCGATCACGCCAGGGCAGGGATCTTCCCTCTCGTTTGTCAGCAGCGACATCCGCCAAGGCACCGGAGAATGCGCGCCAGTCGGCTAGGGGGGTTCGATCATGATGGGGATTCCACGTGCGTTGGCGTTGTGGGCGTTGCTCGTTTGCGGCACGTGTTCGATGGCGGCAGCGGCCGCAACACTCGCCGTTCCACAGACACATCCGCGGCTCTGGTATAGCGTGCAAAACGGATCACCGGGGCTCGCCCGTCTACAGCGAGCGCGTGCTTTCAGCTTGCAGAATGCGGTGCCGATTCCGGGATGGTCGCCTTCCGACAAGTTCCGCCAACTGGCATTGCGCAGCCTGATCCGTGGCCAGGGCGATCCGTCGACCGATCAGGACTGCCAGCAGGCGCTCGAGTGGCTGGCCGGCTTCACGTTGAATGTCGGCGGCACGTCCAGCGACGAGGCGCGCTGGGACGGCGAGAACGCCATCCTCGTCTACGACTGGTGCCACTACGCCCTCGCAGATGCGATGACGGCGCAGGAACGCGAGGATCTGATCGAGCGCTGGAACGGCTATATCGCCACGCTCAACGGCAAAGGCTGGGGCGGGTTGACGATGCCTGCCAACAACTATTTCTGGGGCTACCTGCGCAACAGCCTGCTCTGGGGCATCGCCAGCTATCACGATGCCGGCACGCAGCAGCGCCAGATCGCGCAAGGCTTCATCGACCATGCGCTCGATGTCAGGTACCGGGATCTCAACAATCCGGCCGCAACCAACAGGAACAAGTTCCGGACCTGGTATGAGGCTTTCGGCATCGGCGGTGTCCCGCTGGAGGGCCTGCAATACGGTCCGTACATGCTCGACTATCCGGTGATCGGCTTCACCACTGCCGCCGACTATGGCTACGACGCGTGGGCCGCCGTGCCGTTCTGGCGCGACGCCGTCTACTACCTGCAGTACGCCGCCACCCCGAGCTTGACGCGCGCGCGCGATGGCGCTCCGCTTCACCATGAACTCTTTCCATTCAACGACGACGAGTTCTTCGTCAACGGTGGCAGCGCAGAGCAGACGGGCTATGCAAATTTTCTCGGTGCGATGATCCTGCGCGATCCGCTCAAGCCGCTCGCCCGGCAGGCGAAACGCTGGATGGAGGCTCGCGTAGCCCAGCCTTCGTGGTGGATCCGCGCAGAACTGGCCACGACCAGCATCACGCCCAATGCTCCAACAATCC
Source organism: Luteimonas sp. (assembly GCA_014380115.1). Lineage (GTDB taxonomy): Bacteria > Pseudomonadota > Gammaproteobacteria > Xanthomonadales > Xanthomonadaceae > Luteimonas. The sequence continues at coordinate 8,422 of JACMKK010000318.1, forward strand.
CGTTGGACTACTACGCCGACGGCAGCCAGTTCTTCTATGGCCGCAGTGCGGCGACAGCGGATGCGACGACGTTCATGCAGCAACTGGGCGGCGCGAACGCCTACACGAGCAGCGTTCAAGAGCTGGAACCCGACGGCGGCGTCGGCCACAGCCATCAGGATCTCGGCAACTTCCAGCTGTGGCGCAAGGGCCGCTGGATCACGCGTGAGACCACCGGCTACGACATCGACGACGACGGTGTGCGAGGCTGGAACAATGGCCCCGTGGTCAACCCGCTGGAGGCCGTGGCCCATAACACCGTGCTGTTCCAGGGGCGCGGCCAGATCTATACGCGGCGCGGATGGTCGCGCGTGCTACGCCTGCAGAGCACGCCGGATTTTGCCTACTCGGCGGTCGATATGGTCGACAGCTATCGGGCTCCCGCCGACGAGTCCTGGTTGGCCGAAGACGACTGGCCCTTCGCCGAAGTCGCGATCCGGGAGTTCATCTACCTGCGCGCGTTGGAGGCCCTGGTGATCCTGGATCGCGTGAAGTCGGGCAATGATTCGCTCGATCCCATCTACGACATTTCCTACGACGGTCCACAAATGGCGGGCACGCAGGTCAAGAAGTCCTTCGTGCTGCACGCCACCGGCACCGGTTCGAACGAGAACGGCAATCCCTATTCGCTCAACGCAGCGGCAGTGACTGCCGTGATCGGCGACCAGCGCATGGACCTGCGCACCTTGCTGCCCGCAAATCCTGCGTATCGCGTGATCGACGAGGGCGGCAACGTCGGACAGTTCCGCCTGGAATACGACGTCAGCGGCACCGAGCTGAGCTATCTGCTCAATATCGTCAGTGCGCGCGATGCCGCGCAAGCGCAGATCACCGCAACGCTTCAGGACCTGGGCAATGTCTGGCAGGTGACGCTGACGCATCCGCAAAAGGGCACGGCCACCTTGACGTTGCGAAAGGGGGAGGCTTCAACGGGCGGTAGCGTGCGGATCGGGCAGGGAGCTGCAATCCCGTTGCGCGAGGATCGGCAGGCGATGCTGATCAGTGATGGCGGTGTCGCCTGGGATGGCATCGGTTGCCGCATCCTCCTGGTGGGCGGCCGGTATCCGATCTGCTATCCGGACGCACCGATGGGACCTATTCAGGGTCGTCCCGGCAGACCTGTCCTGCCTCTCGATCACCCACGTAGCCCGCTCCACGACACCCGACGCATCCCGCGGTGATTCGAGAGGGTCTTTGGGTAGCGCATTCCTGCCGCACCCGTTAGCTGCCGGACGAGGCGCCTAATTAGATGCGTGACAGCGTGCAGTTCATCGGATCAGATCGATGCGCCCATGCGAGCCCGGCGTCCCGTTTGCATTGGGGTCGACTACTCACGTACGCGCAAGTGACGCGCGTCCCGTAGCGAAACAGACGGGGGTCGGAGCGAACGAGGCGCTGGATGCCTGCCTCACCCATTTATCCCGGTCATTGCGAGTCGCTACACTCCCATCGCGATCTCAAGAAGCACGCGCCAGACGTTCATGGGCAACCACTCCTCATACCCATCCCACGTCTCATACTGCGGAAGTTTCACCGCGTTCGGAATCTGCATGAAGCGCGTGCCCTTCTTGAACTCAGCGAGAATCGCGGCCCTCAGGTCCTGCAGATACTTGAGCTGGTCCGCGACACTCGACCTCGGCCCGACCGGCGCGTTGTGGGCATACATCACTTGATCGAAATCGAGTGTGTTCATCTCGGCAAGCGTTCTCTCCCACTCGCGGGGAGAGAAATCGGGCATGTAGGCGAAGGCGACCCGATGGGGTACGACGAGATCGACGGTGTAGATGGCATGCTCGTTCGGGAACTGGAATACGGTCATGCCTTCGCCGTGGTTCGCGCCGAAGTAAACA
>JACMKK010000319.1 GCA_014380115.1 Luteimonas sp.
GAGAGGATGGGGCGCAGTTCCATGGGAATTCTCCGAGCTTTATTTGGTGCCTTGGCGTGTGCGGGGCGGCGCCGGTCCTGCGACCGGCGTCAGGCTATTGGGACTTGAGCTGGATGGCCGGTGCGACCTGGCACGCGCTCCATGCCGGCAGCAGGCCCGCCAGCAGGCTGGCGACGATGGCGAGCACGAACGTCATCATCAGCATCACCGGATCGAGATGCGCGAGTTCTGCGTAGCTGGCCGGTTGCTGGCGCACGGCCCACAGTCCCAGCCATGCAAGGCCGAGTCCAAGGATGCCGCCGGCCAATCCCACCGCGCCGGCTTCGACCAGGCATTGCGCGAAGATCGCACGCCGCGACGCACCGAGCGCGCGACGCACGCCGATCTCGGAGGAGCGCCGCAGGAACTTCGCCAGCAGCAGGCCGACGGTGTTGAGCAGGCACACCAGCAGGAAGCCGAACGCGAGCCACATCTGCAGGCGCACGTCGCCGGGTACGACTTTGTTGTAGTCCAGCCACTCCATGACGTTGCGCAGGCGCACGTTGGTCGGCCGCTGGTAACGGCCCGAAGCCCGCTGCTGGTCCGAATAATTGGTGAGGTAGCGGCGGTATTCTTCGGCCTTGGCCGGCGTGTCCAGTTGCACCCAGTACTGCAGCCATACGCAGGGCTGGTTGACGCCAGTGTTGCCTTCGGGATCGCTGCTGACCTTGTCGTCGTCCCAGCAATCCATGCTGCCGCTGCGATTCATGTCCAGATCGCGCGACACGGTGAAGGGCAGGAAGACCTGTTCGAGTTCGCCGTAGCGATCGCTGTTCATGTCGTAGAAGCGCGGCGTGGGCCGCCACTTGTCGAGCACGCCGAGGATGCGGAAATCGTTCATGTTCACGCGCAAGGTCTTGCCGACGCTGTTGCCGCCGCCGAAGACCTTGTCGTTGAGTTCCTTCGAGATCACCGCGACGCGCTCGCGTCGGTCGTCCTGGGTCTTGCTCCAACCACTGCCGTAGAGGAACGGCGTAGCGAACATCTCGAAGAAATCCGCCGTCGTGTAGCGCGCGTCGGCGTAGAACGGGTCCATGCCGGAGGTCTGCGGCTCGATGCCGACGCTGCCGCCGGTCATGAAGGCCTGCCGATCGCCGCGCTTGTCGCGTAACAGCGCCTCGGCGTCGAAACGCGTGACCTGCTCGGAGGGTTCCTCGCCCGCTATGAAGCCGTCCATGGCCGCAGGATCGAGCTGCACATAGAACAGCTTCGAGCTCTTGGCTGGAATCGGGTCGCCCGACAGGATGTGGAACACCGCCAGCGTGGTCATGCTGGCGCCGATGCCGAGCGCGATCGCCAACACCATCAGCGCGGTCAGCACCTTGTTGCGCTTGAAGCTGCGCAGCGCGAGGTCGCAGTAGTAGGCGAACATGGCGGTGTCCTCAGACGTTCGTGGCGGAGGGGGTGTCGCTGCGCGATGCCAGCGCCACGCGTGTCAGGCTCGGTTCCACCGACAGGTCGGTGGCCATGCCATCGACGATATGCACGTTGCGATGCGCGCGCGCGGCAAGTTCCGGATCGTGCGTGACCATGATGATGGTCGTGCCCTGCGTATTGATGTCCTCGAGCAGCTCCAGCACGCTGCGCGCCATCTGCGAATCGAGATTGCCGGTCGGTTCGTCCGCGAGTAGCAGCCGCGGGCTGCCGGCGAGCGCGCGCGCGATCGCCGCACGCTGCTGCTGGCCGCCGGAAAGCTCGGCCGGGAAGTGCTTCATGCGCGAGCCCAAGCCGACCATGGCCAGCGAATCCTCGATGCGCAGCTTGCGCTCGTTGGCGGGCATGCCGCGATAGCGCAGCGGCACGTCGACGTTGTCGAACAGGTTGAGGTCCGGGATCAGGTTGAAGCTCTGGAAGATGAAGCCGATCTTGTGGTTACGCAGCTTCGAGCGTGCGTCGTCCGACAGGCCCTGGACGTTTTCGCCATCGAGCGTGAACTGCCCCGCGGTGAAGGTTTCCAGCAAGCCGGCGATGTTGAGGAATGTCGTCTTGCCGGAGCCCGACGGCCCGGTGACGGCGACGAACTCGCCTTCCTTGACGTGCAGATCGAGCGAGCGCAACGCGTGCGTCTCGACCAGTTCGGTGCGGTAGACCTTGGTGACCTGGCGCATGTCGAGCATGACGGAATTCCTTCGTGGGGATGGGCGGGGCAGGGATCAGCGGATGCGGAACAAAGCGGGCAGGTCGGCGACCAGCCGATAAGCCGGGCGGCGCCAGTCGCGTTGCGGCGAGCGCGGATGGCTATTGGCACTGGGCGCTACCGGGCCGTCGCGGCTGGCGTCGAAGTCGAACAGCTGGTGCAAGCGCAGCGGCACGGCGTCGGCCAGGTCTTGCGATGTCCACTGTTGCGGGAAAGAAAAAGTCTGTGCGTTCATGGTCATTCTCCTTTGATGCGGATGCGTTCTGCGTTGTCGAACAAGTCACTGCCGGAGACGACGATGCGTTCGCCCGGCTGCACACCACTGAGTATTTCCACCGCGCCGAGGCTGCTGCTGCCGGTGCGGATCTGGCGACGCACGGCGATGCCGTCGTCGACGACGTAGGCGAAGCGTCCGCCGTCCTGTTCCAGGAACGGGCCGCGCTCGACCATCATCACGTTGCGGCGCGTGTCGAGCACGATGCGTGCGCTCAGGCGCTGGTTCTGGCGCAGGCCCGGCGGTTGCTTGGCATCGAAGCGCAGGCGTGCGTTGACTTCGCCGTTGACGACTTCCGGCGACACCGCCGAGACCTGGGCCGCGTAGGGTTCGCCGGTGCCGCTGGTGATCTGCGCCGGCATGCCGATGCCGAGATCGCGAGCGAAGCTTTCCGGCACCTTGATCTCGACTTCGAACTTGCTGAGGTCGACGACGCTGAGCACCGGGCCGTTGGCGACGACGCTCGTGCCCTGCGGCACCTGGACCTGGCCGACCTGGCCGTCGAACGGCGCGCGCACCGTCAGCGCGTCGACCTGTCGCTTGAGTTCGGTGACTACCGCGCGCTGGCGCTCGGCGAGCAGGCGCTTGTTGCGCGTGTCCAGGCCGGCGCCTTCGCCTTGCAGGCCGGCGTCCTTGCGCGCGGAGGCCAGGCCGATCTCGGCCTTCTTCAATTCGTCCTGCGCCTTCGACAGGTCGACCTGCGGCACAGCGCCGCCATCGAAACCGCGCTGGTAGCGCTCGAGGTCGCGCTGCGCGGCGGTACGCTCGATGCCGGCCTGGTCGACCAGCTTGCTCGCCAGCGAGCGCGCAAGCTGCGCATCGAGCACCGAGCGGCCGGCTTCGGCCTGGAGGCTGGCCAGCGTCGATTCCTCCTGCGCGAGCTTGCTGCGCAATTCGGGGCTGTCGATCTCGGCCAGCGGCTGACCTTTCTTGACCACGTCGCCGGCGACCACCTTCAGGATCACGGTACCGGCCGCGATCGCGTACAGCGTCGGGCTGTTGGCGGCGATGACGCGGCCGTCGGCGGCGATGTCGCGCACCAGGTCGCCGCGCTTGACCTCGGCGATGCGCAGGCGCGAGGCATCGAACGAACTGCTGCCGGCACTCCAGCCCGACAGCAGCCACGCTGCGGCCAGCAGCGTCGCCACACCGATGCCGCCGAACAGCAACCACTGGCGGCGGCTGCGTTGCTGCGGCGAGCGCGTGGACACGACGTGGTCCTGTGCGGCGGTGTCGCGGATGGCGGTGCGTTGGATCATGGTTGGTCGGGTCAAGGGCGGCGGACACTGCATAGCAACGCAAGCGCTGTGCCAACAGCTAAGTCGCTGATTTATCTGCGTATCCTGGTGGTCGAAAGTGTCCGCGCGGACACTTTCCGCGTACGGCCGGACAGTGGCCGGACACTTCGGCGGCAGATGCCGGACGCCCCGGACGACAGATGGGCCGGACACTCAAGCGCCGGACGGATCGATGTCGCGCGCGCTTGGCTCACCCTGCGAATGCAGGGGGAGGTTGGGAGGGGGTGGCGCAGGCGTCAGCGGTTCTTCCGGAGAGTGTTGCCTGATCCGCCGCAACCCCTCCCCAGCCCTTCCCTGCCTTCGCAGGGGAGGGAGCCATGCGCCGCAAATTGCCGGTTGTTCGGCGCTTGGCAAAACATCTGGGATCAAAGCAACGGCGGATGAGTCGGCACGGCGCGAGGACGGTCCTGTCCGCTTCCCACGTTTAAACTGTTTGGACATCCCAGGAAATACCTGCCTATGTGCGGCATCGTCGGCGCGATCGCGGATCGCGATGTAGTCCCCGTCCTCATCGAAGGACTCAAGCGTCTCGAATACCGGGGCTACGATTCGGCCGGCATCGCCGTGGTCGACGGCAAGGCCGTGCGCCGCGTGCGCCGGACCGGACGCGTGGCGGAAATGGAAGCGGCCGCCAAGTCCGAGGACTTCCGCGCCTCGCTCGGCATCGGCCACACGCGCTGGGCCACGCACGGCGGCGTGACCGAGCTCAACGCACACCCGCACATCAGCCACGGCGAACTGGCGCTGGTGCACAACGGCATCATCGAGAACCACGAGCAGCAGCGCGAGCGCCTGACCGCGCTCGGCTACGTGTTCGAGTCGCAGACCGACACCGAGGTCATCGCGCACCTGATCCACCACTACCGCTCGCAGGGCGACGACCTGCTGGTCGCGCTGCAGAAGACGGTGCGCGAACTCGATGGCGCCTACGCGATCGCCGTGATCAGCAAACGCGATCCCGAACGCATGGTCGCCGCGCGCATGGGTTGCCCCTTGCTGGTGGGGTTGGGCGAAGGCGAGAACTTCATCGCCTCGGACGTCTCGGCGATCATCAACGCGACCCGGCGCGTGATCTTCCTGGAGGAAGGCGATACCGCCGACATCGGCCGCGCCAGCGTGCAGGTCTACGACGCCAGCGGCGCCAAGGTCGAACGCGACGTGCACGTCTCCGACGTCTCGCTGGCCTCGCTGGAACTCGGGCCCTACCGGCACTTCATGCAGAAGGAGATCCACGAGCAGCCGCGCGCGATCGCCGACACCATCGAGGCGATCATCGACGCCAATGCCTTCGGCGCGGACCTGTTCGGCGCCGGCGCCGATGCTGTGCTGCGCGACATCGAGGGCGTGCAGATCCTCGCCTGCGGCACCAGCTACTACGCCGGCATGACCGCGCGCTACTGGATGGAGGCGATCACCGGCCTGCCGTGCAGCGTCGAGATCGCCAGCGAATACCGCTACCGCACCGCTGTTGCCAATCCGAAGCACCTGATCGTGACGATTTCGCAATCGGGCGAGACGCTAGACACGATGGAGGCGCTGAAATACGCCAAGTCGCTCGGACACATCCACACGCTGTCGATCTGCAACGTGCCGGAAAGCGCGATCCCGCGCGCCAGCAAGCTGGTGTTCTATACGCGCGCCGGTGCCGAGATCGGCGTCGCCTCGACCAAAGCCTTCACCACGCAGCTAGTCGCGCTGTTCTCGCTCGCCGCGACGATCGCCAAGCTGCAGGAGCGGCTAAGTGCTGACGAGGAAGCGGGCTACATCGATGCCCTGCGCCACCTGCCGGGCAGCGTGCAGCACGCGCTGAACCTCGAACCGCAGATCGTCGCCTGGGCCGACCGTTTCGCGCCGAAGCAGCACGCGCTGTTCCTTGGCCGCGGCGTGCATTACCCCATCGCCCTGGAAGGCGCATTGAAGCTCAAGGAAATCTCCTACATCCACGCCGAGGCCTATCCCGCCGGCGAGTTGAAGCACGGCCCGCTGGCGCTGGTCGATGCCGAGATGCCGGTGGTGGTGATCGCGCCCAACGACAAGCTGCTGGAGAAGGTGAAGTCCAACATGCAGGAAGTGCGCGCGCGCGGCGGCGAGCTGTTCGTGTTCACCGACCAGGACAGCAACTTCGGCGAATCCGAAGGCGTGCACGTGATCCGCACGCCGCGCCATGCCGGCGTGCTCAGCCCGGTGGTGCATACGATTCCCGTGCAATTGCTCGCCTACCACGTCGCGCTCGCGCGCGGCACCGATGTCGACAAGCCGCGCAACCTGGCCAAGTCCGTCACCGTCGAATAATCGCGATGCGCTCGTTGGAGACGGTAGCGGTGTTACGGAAGGAACGCGGATCATGAAGCGGCTTGTTTGCGCCAGCGGCCTCCTGCTGATCGGCGGCGCGCTGCAAGCCGGCGAAGCGCCAACCTCGTGGTTCCCTGACGATCCCTCCTGCCGCGTGCGGCAGGTACCGGACGACGCCGGCGCGGTGGTGACCCCCGGCGGCTTCCTGTTGGTGCATCCGCGCAACGATCGCCTGCGCGCCGACTACACCGGCTGCAAGACGCTCTGGATCGACGACGAGCCGGGTTCGCCGCGACGCTGGTCGACGCTGCTGTTCGAGAACGGGCGCCTGCGTCGTTCGGTGTTGTGGCAACGCGATGCGCCGGAGATCGCCGATCGGGTCTGCGACATGCCAGGCTCGGGCGCTCGGCCATTGCCGCGACCGCAGGAGCCGTGCAGCGGCATCGACCGCAACGAACTCGTCGCGCTGCATCTGGCCAGCTATCCACGCATCTGCATGACGCAGCCGGATCGGGAAGAATGCAGGCAAGATCCACGTTGACGTCCGCCTGAGTTCCGTCCGGAAATCCGCGTCCAACATGCGCAAGATCATCCACGTCGACATGGACGCGTTCTACGCCTCCGTGGAGCAGCGCGACGATCCCTCGTTGCGCGGCAGGCCCGTGGTGGTGGCCTGGCGCGGCGTGCGTTCGGTGGTGTGCGCCGCCTCGTACGAGGCCCGCAAGTTCGGCGTGCGTTCGGCGATGCCGGCGGTGCGCGCGGAACGGCTGTGCCCGCAGGCGGTGTTCGTGCCGCCGGATTTCGTGCGTTACAAGGCGGTGTCGAAGCAGGTGCGCGAGATCTTCCTGCGCCAGACCGACCTGGTCGAGCCGCTGTCGCTCGACGAGGCCTATCTCGACGTCACGGCGCCAAAAACAGACCTGCCCAGCGCGACCGCGATTGCCGAGACGATCCGCGCGCAGATCCGCGACGAGACCGCGCTGACCGCATCGGCCGGCATCGCGCCGAACAAGTTCCTGGCCAAGATCGCCTCCGATTGGAACAAGCCCGACGGCCAGTTCGTGATCCGCCCGCACCAGATCGAAGCGTTCCTGACGCCGCTGCCGGTGTCGAAGATTCCCGGCGTCGGCAAGGTGATGCAGACGCGGCTGGCCGCGCTCGGGATCGCGACGGTCGGCGACCTGCGCGGCCTCGATGCCGAGACGCTGCAACGCGAGTTCGGCAGTTTCGGGCAGCGCCTGCATCTGCGCGCGCAGGGCATCGACGAACGCGCGGTCGAGCCGGATCAGCCGGTGCAGTCGATCTCGGCCGAGGACACGTTTGCCGAGGACATGTTGCTGATGGAGCTGGAGCCGGCGATCCGCCAACTCGCGGAGAAGACATGGAACGCGACCCGCAAGACCGAACGCGTCGGGCGCACCGTCGTGCTCAAGCTCAAGACCGCGCAATTCCGCATCCTCACGCGTAGTTTCACACCGGAGTCGCCACCGGCATCGCTGGAGGAACTGACCGAGATCGCATTGTCGCTGCGCGAGCGCGTCGGCTTGCCTGCGCGCACGCGTTATCGACTAGTCGGAGTTGGCGTATCGGGATTTCGCGAGCGCGAGGAACTGGAAGCGCAAGGCAACCTGTTCGGCTCCTAGCTCCCTCCCCTGCGAATGCAGGGGAGGGTTGGGGAGGGGTTCCCGGTATCAGACAACTCTTTCCGAAGTGCGTAGTGAAAAGAACCCTTCGTCGAATGAGCGGGATCCGACGCAACCCCCTCCCAACCTCCCCCTGCATTCGCAGGAGGAGGGGCCAAGAGCCTTCAGCGCACCGGCGCGTAGCGCAAGCTCAACCCGTACTCCCGCCCGGGCTGGTTGAACCAGGCGATCGTCTCGTAATCGCGGTCGAACACATTGGTGGCGCGCGCCTGCAGCGTCCAGTCAGGATGAAACGCGTACTCCAGCCGCAGGTCGAGCGTGGCGTAACCGCCGAGGCGGATGTCGTTGGCGGCGTCGTCGTACCGAGCGCCGCTGCCGTGGACCGTGGTACCGAAGCGGAAGTCGCCGAAGCTGCGATCGAGGTCGACGCGGCCGGTGTTGCTGGCCCGGCGCGGCAGCCGGTTGTCGAAGTTCGGATTGTCGGTGCCTTCGGCCGTTTGTCGTGCGCGGGCACGCGGGTCGACATGGGTCAGCTGCGTCGACACGTCCCAGCCCCACCACGCAGTCGCGAACGTGACTTCGGCGCCGCGGATGCGCGCTTCGTTCTCCTGCACCAGGTTGAAGAAGCTGTCGAAACCGGTGAGCGAGTCGATGCGCGTCTCGAACACGTTGAACGTCCAGGTCAGGTCATTGCGATACTGGCCGATGCCTAGATTCAGACTCCTGGATTCTTCCGGCTCCAGGTTCGGGTTGCCACCGAACGGAAAGTAGAGATCGTTGAACGTCGGCGCCTTGAATCCCGTGCCATAGCTCGCGTTGAGCCTGAAATCCTTGGCCAACGACATGCCCCAGCCGGCGCTGCCGGTGGTGTGGTTGCCGAACTGCTCGTTGTCGTCATTGCGCACGCTGGCCTGCAGCTGATGTGCGCCGAACCTGCCTTGGTATTCGAAGAAGGTGCCGGTGTTGTCGCGTTCGTCCACCGCGAACTCGGTCGTGCCGCTCACCGCGTCCTGCTGCCAGTCGGCGCCGGCGGTCAGGACCTGGTTCGAAGCGATCGTGATGTCGGCCTGCGCCGCGACCGTGTCGCGGCGCGTGTCGAAAGTGTTGACGAAGGTGCGGGTGGTCGCACCCGTAGCCGGGTCCACCGATGCGAAATAGCCATCAGACTTATCGTAGGCGCGACCGGCCTGCGCGGACAGCTTGAAGC
>JACMKK010000320.1 GCA_014380115.1 Luteimonas sp.
AGGAACGCGCCGCTTCGAGCGCCACCTCCATCTGCTCCGCGTGCCCGGCCAAGTGGGCGGCGAGTTCCGTTGCCAGGTAGCCCGAACGCGTTCTCTCGAACAGTGGCCGGCCCAGACCGCGCTCGATTCGCTGCAACGACCGGAAGACCGTCGAGGCGTCTACGCCGAGGCGCTCCCCTGCCGTAGCCAGGCTGCCGCCGCGCACCAGCGCGAGCGTTAACTCGAGGTCGGCAGGCGTCATCTTGTATTGCGTCTTTGCAATCATGTTTTGCAGTTCTGCCTATTCCTGTTGCTCGGTGGCAATCCTACATTCGTCGCTCTCGAAACCTTTCTGGACGACACCATGAACACTTCCGCTTCATCTTCGACCCAAGTCGGCATCGCCGTCCTCAGAACCAGCCTCGGTGTCATGTGGATCGCGCATGCGCTGCTCAAGCTCTTTGTCTTCACCCTGCCCGGCACGGCGCAGTTTTTCGAGAGCATCGGCTTTCCCGGCGTCCTGGCGTATCCGGTATTCGCCGCGGAACTTCTCGGGGGAATCGCGTTGCTGCTCGGCGTCTATGCGCGCCAGGTGGCGCTCGTCCTCACGCCGGTGATGGTCGTCGCGGCATGGGTGCACGTGCCCAACGGTTGGGTGCACACCAGTCAAGGCGGTGGCTGGGAGTACCCGGCATTCCTGATCGCAGCTTCCGTTGCCCTGTGGTTGCTCGGCGACGGCGCTGCTGCTCTCAAGCGCAGCGACGTGCTGGCTCCTCGTTCGGAGCCCGCACCCGCGCAGCCCGCGTTGCAAGCCGCAGGAGCGGCCGAATGAGCGCGCCACTCGTACTCGTGTCGCATGCGCTTTGTCCGTACGTGCAACGTGCGGCCATCGTGCTGGCCGAAAAGGGGGTGCCGTTCGAACGCAGAGACATCGACCTGGCGAACAAGCCCGACTGGTTCATGAAGGTCTCTCCGCTGGGCAAGACACCCGTGCTGATGGTCGGCGAAGAAGCGATCTTCGAATCGGCGGTGATCTGCGAGTACCTCGAGGAAACGGCGTTGCCGCGACTGCATCCGGAGAACGCCCTGCAACGTGCCCGGCACCGGTCGTGGATCGAGTTCGGTTCCGCGTTGCTGAACTCGATCGCGGCGTTCTACAACGCTGCGGACGAGACCGCGCTTGCGGCAAGAGCGAAGGACATTCGCGCCCGGTTGGTGCAGATCGAGGCGGAGCTCGGCGAGGGGGAATACTTCGCGGGTCGGTCGTTCAGCATCGTGGACGCCGTCTTCGGACCGATCTTTCGCTACTTCGACACGTTCGACCTGATCGGCGACTTCGGCTTCTGGACGGATCTGCCCCGGGTGCGGCTGTGGCGAGTTGCGTTGGCGAAAAGAACGTCGGTGGCCGAGGCGGTGCGCCCGGATTACCCAGGCCTGCTCGACGCGTTCTTGTTGGCCCGACGTTCGGCCTTGTCGAGACGAATGGCGCTCGGATCTCCCAAGTCGGGGGCTGGGTCGCAAAGCTGATCCCACGCGGCGTAAAACCCGCTTGCCCAGGCATGGCCATCGGTCACGAATCTGCGGGAGGAATTGTCAGAGGCGAGCACGGCGCTAACTGGACCGGAAGATTAATCTGTCGGTCCGGTTGGCGTCGCAGCACGACGCACCACCGATTGGAGGAACGCGGGGACCGAGCCCATCGCCGGCCCAGCGGTCGTCACCCCTGTCGACATGCACAGTCGACAGGCTTGGCTTTACGATGCTTCCACTTCAAGCATCTCCATCGACTCGACCCAAACCGGGGCGATAGAACGCTCATGCAACGTCTCGTCATCTACGCCAGGTCTTGGCCGGCAGAGAGCTCGCGCTGGGCGGCCATCCTATGGCTCTGCCTCGCGGCGGCGCTCGGTACCGGGTGTGCTGTCCTGCCCGAAGGCATAGTTGGGCCAAGGTCGAAGGCGATGCCGGCGTCGTCCACCACCACGCTGGGTCGAGTCGCGCAAGCGGCCTCGCCCGACCGCGAACTGAGTGGCTTCCGGCTGATGCCGGGAGGCGACTTCGCGCTCGACACGCGGCTAGAACTCGCGCGCCGCGCCGAGCAATCGCTCGACGTTCAGTACTATCACATCGAGAACGATGAGACCGGTCGCTTTTTCCTCCGAGCGCTGCGGGATGCTGCGCATCGGGGGGTGCGAGTTCGCCTTCTCATGGACGACCTTTACACCTCCGGCGAGGACAACCTGCTGCTGGGTCTGGCGGCCACACCGAATCTCGAGCTGCGGCTGTTCAACCCGTTCCCCGCAGGGCGAAGCAGCCTCGTCAAACGTTTTGCAGCGTCGTTGCTCAGTTTCGATCGGGTCCAGCGGCGCATGCACAACAAGCTGTTCATTGCTGATGGCGCCATGGCCGTGGCCGGCGGTCGCAACATCGGAAACCAGTACTTCAGACGCACGTCTGGGGCTAACTTTCTCGATGTCGATACTCTGGTGGCGGGCGCCTTGCTCCCGCGTCTCGGCCAGCTGTTCGACCAATACTGGAACAGCGAGTTCGTCGTGCCGGTGGAGGCGTTGATGACAAGCGACGCGACGCCTACCGAGCGCCGGGCCGAGTTCGAGCGCTTGACCGCACCCGACACCACGCCTGCACCACTGCCGCCCGCCCCCAACGACCTGCTCGGCTACGGCCCAGTCGTCACCGAGCTGAACTCGGGAAAGATCGGGCTTGTCTGGGCTCGGGCGGAAGCCTACGCAGACTCGCCGGGCCGGGTGGTCGGGAAGACTTCCTCCTACGGCGGGGTGCCGCTGCTCGATGTGGACAGCGTGCGCTACAACGTGCGGGAGGAAATACGCCGCGCGAGAAGCGAGGTCAGCATCACATCGCCTTACCTGATTCCGGGGCAGGGAGGCATCGAGGTGTTCGAGGAAGTGCGTGGCCGTGGCGTGAAGTTAAGCATCCTGACCAATTCGCTGGCTGCGACCGATGAGCCACTGGTGCACACCAGCTACCGTCGTTATCGGCCCGCCATGTTGCGGCTTGGCGTCGACCTGTATGAATTGAGTTCGGCGCGCACGCGCGCAAGCGTTCGACTCGGGCTGC
>JACMKK010000321.1 GCA_014380115.1 Luteimonas sp.
GCGCCGATAGAACATGAACTGGCTGGCTTCGAAATGCTGGCAGCCGAACATCCCCGGGTCGATGCCCAAGTCCGCGTAAAGGCAGTCTTCGGCCGAGACGCCAGGCTCCATATGCGCTTCGTAGCCCTCGGCGCGCGCTTGTGCGATGGCCCGGTGCGGCACCAGCGCGAACACGCCCGGGTGCCCGTAGAAAGCACCGCAGACGCGGCGGCCTGCGCGCACTTCGGCCAGCATGGCCTCGACCATCTGCCGATACGTTTCGTGGCGCGATTTGCCCTCGCCGTAGAACGGCTGCAGGCTGCGCACGTCCGGGTGCATCTGCTGCACCCACAGCTCGACCAGCGGATCGGACAGCGCGGCGAACACGACGTCCGCCTGTTCGATCGTGGCGCGCGCGCGCGGCCCCATGTGTGCGCCGAGCATCATCCCCGTGCCGACGCAGGCCAAACTCCCCTCTTGCGACATACTGCTGCTGCTCCCCGAATTCGCCTGCAATCTAGCGACAGGGCGCGCGCATTGCAAAGCCTGAAGCTCAGGATCGGGTGGCGGACCAGTCCCCACGCAGCAGTTGCCAGCGCGACTGCGCCCCGGCATCGGATGCGCCAGGGCCCGCAACGAAGCCGAGCCGACGCATCAGGCCGACCGCCGCGCCATGTCCGGACGCGTGCCGCGTCCACAGCCTCTGCAGGCCGGGCACGGCGAAGACGCTGTCCGCCAGCGCGGCGATCGCTTCCGTGGCATAGCCCTGCCCTTGCGCGTCCGGCAGCAGCAGCACGCCGACCTCGGCCGAAGTGGGGTCGTCGCGATCCGGCACGAGCGCCATCAGGCCCAGCGGCGCATCCGCTACTCCCGCGTAGAGCATCCAGTAGTGCGAGCGCGGGGGCGTCGCCGCGACCTGCCGCAGTACCCGCTTGAACGCGCCCTGCGCCGCCTCCTGCGTGAGCGGCGGCCCGACGCGGGTCAGGACCGCGGCATCGCTGTAGAGCCGGCAATAGAAGGTCTCGTCGGACTCGGCCAGCGGCCGCAGCCGCAGACTCCGCGTCTGCAGGGGCATCGCCATGCTCAGCGCTTCTCGTTGATCGCACGGCGCAGGTTGCTGCGCGCCTGCGCGTCGAGACGCGCATGGAAGAAATCGCTGAGGAAGATCCGCTCCTTCGCCAGCAGCGCCTTGAGGAAACGCCGTCGGTTGAGCTTGAACAGCCAGGCCGGCACCTGGCCGCGGTACTCGGCGGCGATGCCGCGGTCGTAGGCATCGAACACAGCGGGGTCGGCGCCGAGGATCGCCATGTCGCAGTCGAGAAAGTGCCTGGTGTCGCGTGAGTCCGGATCGTCGCCGAAGTCGCCCGGCCCGAACTGGCCGTGGCGCGCGGTGAGGTGGATGAGTTCGGCGACGCGGCCCGCGTGGACCTCCACCTCCGGCAGCCAGCGAGCGATCTGCTCCACGGCGAGTTCGGCCGACCGCGCCTCGTTGTCGCGCCGGCCGGCCTCGTAGATCGCATCGTGATACAGCACGGCGAGTCGCACTTCGCGCGGCCGTGCCCAGCCCGGGCCGACGGCGACCGCGTCGTAATGGCGCAGCACCTCCTGCACGTGTCCGTAGTCGTGATAGGCGCGCGGCGGGGTCGCGTACGCCGCCTCGATCGCGGCAAGTTGATCCGGCGGCAGGTGCGGCAAGACGTGTGACATGCGTGCTGTTCCCTGCGAGTCCGCTCAGGCCGGCGTATGCACCGCCAACTCGTTGCCGTTGGGATCGAGGAAATGGAACCGGCGCCCGCCCGGGAACGAGAAGATCGGCCGCACAACGGCACCGCCTGCCGCCTCGACCGCGGCCAGCGCCGCCTCCAGGTCGTCGACCTCGATGACGACGAGCGGCGC
>JACMKK010000035.1 GCA_014380115.1 Luteimonas sp.
GAGGAAGCGCTGCACGTGCAGTTCAACCAGACGATGCTAGACACCTACCTGCCCGATCCGAACGAACGCGCGCGCGCGTTCGCGGCGGTGCAGAACATTCCGTCGATCCGGCGCAAGGCCGAGTTCTGCTTCAAGTGGATCGACTCGCTGCAGGGGCTGCAGCGCATCGAGACGCGCGAACAGCGCAGGCAGTTCCTGCTCAACCTGATCTGCTTCGCCGGCTGCATCGAAGGCCTGTTCTTCTTCGGCGCGTTCGCCTATGTCTACTACCTGCGTTCGCGCGGCCTGCTGCACGGCTTGGCGTCGGGCACCAACTGGGTATTCCGCGACGAGAGCGCGCACATGGCGTTCGCGTTCGAGGTCATTCGCACCGCGCGCGAGGAAGAACCCGAGCTGTTCGACGACGAGCTCAAGGCGCAGGTCGTGCAGATGATGAGCGAAGCAGTCGAGTGCGAAGTCGCCTTCGCGCAGGACACGCTATCCGGTGGCGTCGCCGGGCTTTCGATCCGCGACATGCGCCAATACCTGGAATACTGCGCCGACCAGCGCATGGCACAGCTCGGCATGCCGAAGCACTTCGGCGCCAGCAACCCGTTCCCGTTCATGGACCTGCAGGACGTGCAGGAACTGACCAATTTCTTCGAGCGCCGCGTGTCGGCCTACCAGGTCGGTGTCCAAGGCGAGGTCAGCTTCGACGCGGCGTTCTGATGCACGCCGCGCCACGGGCAGTGTGAAGCCGCGCGCGCATGCCGCTCATCGACTACGCTGCGCTACGCATCGACGTGTTGGGTGGCCGACGCGCGTCCCGGCATGACCGGTCGGCCCATCCAGGCGCGTTGGTGAAGGAAGCCGCTCCACCGTCCGATCCATCTCCGCACTCCGGCATGACCGCATGCGCCCCGACTACATCCTCACGCTGTCCTGCCCCGACCGTACCGGCATCGTCTATCGCGTGAGCGGACTGCTCTACGAGCTGGGCTGCAACATCCTCGATGCCCAGCAATTCGGCGATGAGGAGAGCCGCCGCTTCTTCCTGCGCGTGCACTTCGACCTGCCGACGCAAACCGAAATCGAGATCCTCGAGGAAGGCTTCGCCTCGCTGGCCGATGCTTTCGGCATGGACTGGCAGGTCCACGACGCGCGGCGGCGTGCGCGCCTGCTGGTGCTGGTCAGCCGGCAGGGCCACTGCCTCAACGACCTGCTGTTCCGTGCGCATAGCGGGCAACTGCCGGTCGATATCGCGGCCGTGGCCTCGAACCATGAAGACTTCACTGCGATGGCAGCGTCGTACGGCATCCCGTTCCACCATCTCCCTATCAGCGGCGACGCCAAGCCTGCGCAGGAACGACGCATCCTCGAGTTGGTCGAGCGCGAACGCATCGATTTGGTGGTGCTGGCACGCTACATGCAGATCCTTTCGCCAGAGATGTGCCGGGCGCTCGCTGGCCGTGCGATCAACATCCACCACAGCTTCCTGCCCAGCTTCAAGGGCGCCAAGCCCTATCACCAGGCGCACCAGCGCGGCGTCAAGATCATCGGTGCCACCGCCCATTACGTGACCGGCGACCTCGACGAAGGTCCGATCATCGAACAGGACGTGGCGCGCGTGGACCACAGCATGACGCCGAAGGAACTGGTGCGGCTGGGCAGCGATACCGAGTCGCAGGTGCTCGCGCGCGCGGTGCGGCGGCACGTGGAGCACCGCGTCGTGTTGAACGGACACCGGACCGTGGTCTTTCGTTGAGGACCCGGTGAATCGACGCGCCCGGTGTCAGGTCGCGCTTGGCGGCGGTCGCCGTCGCAGCACGCGCAAGCCCGCATAGACCACTACCAGCACGGCCAGCGCGATACCGATCGCGAGCCATTCCTTGCGCGTCAAGGTAGCGACGATCGCCGTCATCGCCGCGACGGCCAGCACCGGTACCAGCGGCCCGCCCCACAGCACGAACGGTGCACCACGCTCGCGCAGGTCGGTCTTCTGCGCGCGCCACGCGGCGATGCTGACGAGCATGTACACCAGGCAGATCGCGCCGCCGGAGATCAGCACCAGCGCATCGAAGCTGCCGCCGAGCGCGAGCGCCAGCGCGACGCCGGCATGCGTGGCCAGCGCCAGCAACGGCACGCGATGCTTCGCACTGACCTGGCCATAGGCATGCGGCAGGAAACCGTCGCGGCCGAGCGCGAACAGCAGCCGCGACGTGCCGAGCAGGTTGCCCATCAGGAACCCCGTCATCGAGATGCAGGCGGTGACCAGCAACGCGATGCGACCGGGTGACCACAACGCGCCGGCGGTGTCGGCGATGGGCACGCCGCTCGTCGCCAGCGACGGACCGAGCAGGCCCTGGCAGACGATCTGCAACGAGAGGTACAGCAGCACGACCAGCAGGATCGCCGCCATCGTCGCGCGCGGCACGTTGCGCGCCGGATCGCGCAACTCGCCCGACGGGATCAACGCGGTCTCCATGCCCGAGTAGGCGAACATCACCAGCACCATGCCCGCGCCGAGCGCACCCCACGACGGCACGTCGCCGATCGCGAAACTGACCTGGCTCCAGTCGACGAACCACAACCCGATCGCCGCCAGCAGAAATAGAGGCGTCAGCTTCAGCGCCGCGAGCGCGGTGATCGCGCCTGCTCCGAGTTTCACGCCGAACGCATTCAACGCGAATAGCGCGCCGTACACGCCGATCAGCAGCAACGCGCGCGGCAGCGGTTCGGCGAACACCGGCAACAGGCTGGCGACCTGCACCGACAACGCCGCGGCGACGCCTGCGCTTGAAGCGAAGTTGCTGATCCACATCAGCGCGCCGGCGATGAAGCCGGCGAAGGCGCCGAATGTGGCGCTGACGTAGGTGTAAGGCCCGCCGGTCGCCACCGCGCGGCTGCCGACCGCGGCGAAGCACAGCGCGATCGGGATGATCGCCAGCGCGCCGGCCACCAGCGCAAGCGGCGCCGCCGCGCCCATCTGCGCCGACAGCGCCGATGGCATGCGGAAGATGCCGCCGCCGACGATGCTGTTGATCACCGCGGCGGTCAGCGCGAACGAGCCGACCGCGCGGATCAGCGCGGCATCGCCTTCAAGTGGTGCGGGATTCCGAGGGGCGTCGTGTTCGGCGGGCGTGCTCATCGGGATCCTTGGCTGACGTGGGCATTGAGACTGCGATCGCGACGAAGATAACAGTCGCGCTTCCGATGTTCGCCCCCTTTGAAGAAGGGGGCAGCAAGCGCGTCAGCGCGCGGCGGGGGATTTGCTGTTGGCGCAAAGACTGATGCCCCGATCAAGGCGGCCAGCTGACCATCTGGCCGCAGCGCAGTGCAACCATCCTCGCTGCTTCGCCACGCCGCCAACAGCAAATCCCCCGTCGCCTGCTGCGCAGGCGCCCGCCCGCTTTTTCAAAGGGGGCAAAAAGCATGTGCTTCGTCCTTGAGCTGATAGTGGACGATGTCATTCGGTGACGGTGTGGCCATGCCGGGTACCGGCGCTGCGGTAGCATCCACTCAACTTTCGTGGAGATTGTCGATGCGTCCTTCCCCGCTCGCCGTGATGCTTGCTGCCGCACTGGTTACGCCCGCGTTCGCCCAGGACGCCACGATGCAACGCGCCGAAGTCGCGAGCGCCGCGCAATCGCTGCAACCGAAGGTGCTGGCCTGGCGCCGTGACTTCCACCAGCATCCGGAGCTCGGCAACCGCGAGACGCGCACCGCGAAACTGGTCGCCGAGCATCTGCGCAAGCTCGGCCTCGAGGTCAAGACAGGTATCGCCACTACCGGCGTCATCGCCGTGCTCAAGGGCGGCAAGCCCGGCCCGCGCATCGCGCTGCGCGCCGACATGGATGCGCTGCCGGTGACCGAGCGCGTCGACCTCCCGTTCGCGTCGAAGGCCACATCGACCTTCCGTGGCGAACAGGTCGGCGTCATGCATGCCTGCGGCCACGACGCGCACACCTCGATCCTGATGGGCGTGGCCCAAGCGCTCGTGGCGATGAAGGACGACTTGCCGGGCGAGGTGCTGTTCGTGTTCCAGCCGGCCGAGGAAGGCCCGCCCGAAGGCGAGAAAGGCGGCGCACCGCTGATGCTCGAGGAAGGCGCGTTTGCCGATCCGCGCAAGCCGGACGCGATTCTGGGCATGCATGTGTTTTCGACCTTGCCGGTTGGCACCATCGGCGTGCGCGGCGGGCCGATCATGGCCGAATCCGACAGTTTCAAGATTATCGTCAAGGGCGTGCAGACGCACGGCTCGCGGCCGTGGGGCGGCGTCGATCCGGTGCTCGCCGCCGCGCGCATCGTCGACGGCCTGCAAAGCATC
>JACMKK010000322.1 GCA_014380115.1 Luteimonas sp.
CTGCCGGCGCGCAGCGACCGCCGTCTGCTGCGACGCGCGCTGCAGAATTTCCTCGCCAATGCCCTGCGCTATACACGCGCCGGCCGCATCGTGCTGGCCGCGCGCGCGCGCGGCGGTGTCGTCGAGCTGCAGGTGTGGGACACCGGTCCCGGCATCCCCGAGCATCATCTGCAGCAGATCTTCGACGAATTCCACCGCTACGAGCAGCCGACCGACTGGGACGAGCGCGGCCTCGGCCTCGGCCTGTCGATCTGCCAGCGCATCTCGCGCGTGCTCGACCATCCGCTGCAGGTGCGCACGCAGGTCGGCCGCGGCAGCATGTTCTCGATCCGCGTGCCGCGCGCGGCGCGGGCGATGACGCCTTTGCAGGGCCCGGTCGCCGGACTCGCCGAGTCGCTCGCCGGGCTACGCGTGTTGTGCGTCGACAACGACACCGAGATCCTCGCCGGCATGCGCGCCTTGCTGTCGCGCTGGCAGGTGGAGGTGCTGGTGGCGGCGACCGTCGATGAAGCGCTTGCACTGGTCGCACAATTACCCGACGTGCTGCTGGTCGACTACCACCTGCACGATCGCCTCGATGGTCTGGGCACGCTCGATGCGCTGCGCGAGGCCGCCGGCCGCCCCGTACCCGGCGCGCTGCTCACCGCCGACGGCAGTGACGCGCTGAAGAAGTCCGCGCGCGAACGCGGTTATCGCGTGCTGACCAAGCCGATCAAGCCGGCTTCGCTGCGGGCGTTCCTGGCCGCGCAGCGTGGAATCCGCCTAGTCGCCATCGACGAGTCTGCGCACTCTTGATCGTCATCCCCGCGAAGGCGGGGATGACGGACTGAAGGATCTCTTAAGGAGTCATTCCTCAGTCTTCGCTTTCTTCCGGCAACGCGACGACGCTCTCCGGATCCAGCGCCAGCTTGCCCGCAATCAGCACCGCCTGCGTCCGGTTGGACGCGCCGAGCTTGCGCAGGATCGCGGTCATGTGCGCCTTGATCGTGGCCTCGGACACGCCGAGTTCGAACGCGATCTGCTTGTTGAGCAGTCCGGTGCCGAGCATCTGCAACACCCGGAACTGCTGTGGCGTCAGTTCGCGCAGGCGTTGCGCGGCGTCGTGCTCGTCATCGCTCGCCGCGGGCGCAGATTGCGCGGCGACCGGCGCCCAGCGGCCGCCTTCGAGTACGTGCGTGAGGGCATCGCCGAGCGTCGTGGCATCGACCGATTTTGGGATGAAGCCGAGCGCGCCGTGGTCGAGCGCGCGTCGCATCGTCGCCGGATCCTCGCGCGCCGACACGACCACGATCGGCAATTGCGGATGCAGCGCACGCAGGTGCACCAGCGCGCTGAATCCCTGCGCGCCAGGCATGTTGAGATCGAGCAACAGCAGGTCGGCATCGGGGACCGCATCGACCAGCGCGTACAACGCATCGACGCTGTCGGCTTCATGCAGCTGCGCGCCAGGCAAGGTGCGCGCCACCGCGCCGCGCAGCGCCTCGCGGAACAGCGGATGGTCGTCGGCGATCAGCAGGGTGGTCATCGGGAAGGTAAGGGTGAAGGCAAAAGCAAATCCCCCCTACCCCCCTTTTGCAAAGGGGGGAACAGCGGAGCGACGTACGGGCAGGCAGGCGCCCACGCAGTAGCGCCATGCGCGCTGTTGTCCGAGCACGAAGCGACCTGTGGCAACAAGCGGCGATCTCCCAGAGTTTCCTCACCTTCAAACGAAGGTATCCCCCCTTTGCAAAAAGGGGGCAGGGGGGATTTGCTCTTGCCATGCGCCCTTATGCCCGCCATCTCAAGCCTTATGCCCGGCGACTGCGTTGTGGAATGACCGACGCCGAGCAGCGTTTGTGGTATCGCGTGCGACGCAAGCAGCTTGAAGGCGTGCAGTTCAATCGGCAGACACCTCTTGGAAGCTACATCGCGGATTTCTACGCGCCGGTGGCGAAACCTGTCATCGAAATCGATGGTTCGCAGCACTTCACGGCTGTGGGGCACGCGGTCGATGTTGTCCGCGACGCGGCACTCGCACGGATGGGCTTGCGTGTGTTGCGCTTCGATGACCGGCAGGTGTTGCTGGAGACGGACGCCGTGGTTGAAGCCATCTGGCTCGTCGTTCGTGCGGCGTTGGGAAGGTAAAAGCAAATCCCCCCTGCCCCCCTTTTTCAAAGGGGGGAACAGCAAGAGCAGATGCGTGCGCTTGGCTGAAGGTCCGGCACGCCTAACGCAGCCACGTTGGCCGACCGAAGCGATCCCCCCTTTGAAAAAGGGGGGCAGGGGGGATTTGCTCTTGACCTTGCCCTTCACTTGCCCAGCCGCTGCTCGACGAGGCTCTGCACCACCGACGGATCGGCCAGCGTACTGATATCGCCCAATTGGTCTGGCTGGTTCTCGGCGATCTTGCGCAGGATGCGGCGCATGATCTTGCCCGAGCGCGTCTTCGGCAGGCTCGGGGCCCATTGCAGGTGGTCGGGGGCGGCGATCGGTCCGATCTGCTGACGGACCCAGGCGATGAGTTCCTTGCGCAGTTCTTCAGTGCCCTGTTCGCCCGCGATCAGCGTCACGTAGGCGTAGATGCCCTGCCCTTTGATGTCATGCGGAAAGCCGACCACCGCCGCTTCGGCCACCTTCGCATGCGAGACCAGTGCGCTCTCGACTTCGGCCGTGCCGATGCGGTGGCCGCTGACATTGATGACGTCATCGACGCGGCCGGTGATCCAGTAATAGCCATCCTCGTCGCGCCGGCAACCATCGCCGGTGAAATACATGCCGGGATAGGTGCGGAAATAGGTGTCGATGAAACGCTGGTGGTCGCCGTACACGCTGCGCATCTGTCCGGGCCACGAATCGAGCAGCACCAAGTTGCCGGCAGCCGCGCCCTCCAGCAACTTGCCTTCGGCATCGACCAGCGCCGGCTGTACGCCGAAGAAGGGCTTGGTCGCCGATCCGGGCTTGACGTCGATCGCGCCCGGCAGCGGCGAGATCAGGATGCCGCCGGTTTCGGTCTGCCACCAGGTGTCGACCACCGGGCAACGCGCATCGCCTACGACTTCGTAATACCAGCGCCAGGCTTCCGGATTGATCGGCTCGCCGACGGTGCCGAGCAGGCGCAGCGACTTGCGCGAGGTCGATTTCACCGGCGCGTCGCCCTCGCGCATGATCGCGCGGATCGCGGTCGGCGCGGTGTAGAAGATCGTGACCTGGTGCTTGTCGATCACCTGCCAGAAGCGCGACACGTCCGGGTAGTTGGGCACGCCCTCGAACACCACCGCCGTCGCCGCGTTGGCCAGCGGTCCGTAGACGATGTAGCTGTGGCCGGTGACCCAGCCGACGTCGGCGGTACACCAGAACACATCGTCGTCGCGCAGGTCGAACACGCATTCGTGCGTGTAGCTGACCCACACCATGTAGCCGCCGGTGGTGTGCAGCACGCCCTTCGGCTTGCCGGTGCTGCCGGAGGTGTAGAGGATGAACAGCGGGTCTTCCGCGTTCATGCGCTCAGGTTCGCAGGTGTCGGGCTGCCCATCGACGACGGCGGCGAACCAGCGGTCGCGCGGCATCAAGCGTGGCGACCGGGTGATGATCTACATGCCGATGATTCCCGAAGCGGCGGCGGCGATGCTAGCCTGCGCGCGGATCGGAGCGGTTCACTCGGTCTGCTTCGGCGGATTCTCGCCCGAAAGCCTCGCCGGGCGGATCGCCGATTGCGGCGCCATCGCCGTCATCACCGCCGACGAAGGCGTGCGCGGGGGCAAGCGCATTCCCTTGAAGGTCAATGTCGACGCCGCGCTCGAAACCGGCGATGTCGGCACCGTTATCGTCGTCACCCGCACCGGCGCCGGTATACCGATGAAGGACGGACGCGACGTCTCCTACTCCGCGGTCCGCGACAGCCTATCCACGGAATGCGCGGCCGAGTTGATGGATGCCGAGGACCCGCTGTTCATTC
>JACMKK010000323.1 GCA_014380115.1 Luteimonas sp.
GATTGCAGCGGCTCGGTTTCGAGCAGCGCATCCGCACGCGGCTGGATGCGCCCGACTGGCTGCCCGCGCCGGCGCAGGCGAGCACGATCGCGTCGTAGTCGCCGGCATCGAGCCGCGCCAGGCGCGTGTTGACGTTGCCGCGCAGGTCGAGCAATTGCAGGTCCGGGCGCCAGGCGCGCAGCTGCGCCTGCCTGCGCAACGACGACGTGCCGACGCGCGCCCCCGGTGGCAGCAGATCGATCGATGGATGGGCGTTGCTGACGAAGCCGTCGGCATGATCGGCGCGGGCCAGGATCGCTGGCAGCGCGAACGGGGCGTCGAGCGTCATCGGCACGTCCTTGAGCGAATGCACGGCGCAATCGGCCTCGCCGCGCAGCATCGCCAGCTCCAACTCCTTGAGGAACAGCCCCTTGCCGCCGATCGCCGACAGAGAACGATCGAGCACCTCGTCGCCACGCGTCGACATCGGCACCAGCGCGACCTCGAGCCCGGGATGCGCGGCACGCAGCAGCGCGGCGACGTGCTCGCTCTGCCATAACGCGAGCGGGCTCTTGCGGGTGGCGATGCGCAGATTCATGCGGCCATTATCGCCCCCTTTGAAAAAGGGGGCAGGCGTCCGCGCAGCGGGCGGCGGGGGATTTGCTTTTCGCGGGGATTGGAAGCGCTGTGGATATTGCTTTGTCGGATCGATCATGATCCAACTGGCGACCCTCGTCGACGCATGCAAGCGTGCGCCAACAGCAAATCCCCCGTCGTGCGCTGCGCACGCCTGCCCCCTTCTGCGAAGGGGGCGACGGCGAGTCGCTACAGGTGCTTCACCGTCTCGCGCAACTGCGCCACGCAGCGACGGCTCACTTCCAAGGGCTGCTTGCCGTGGCGCAGCACCGCATGCGTATGGCCGTCGAGCGCACGCTTCAACTCGATGATCTCGTGCCGTGCCACCAGGCAGTTGCGGTGGATGCGGACGAAGCGCTCGCCGAATTCCACTTCCAGCGAGCGCAGCGATTCCTCGATCAGGTCTTCGCCGCGCGCATGGTGCACGACGACGTATTTCTCTTCGGCCTGCAGGTAGTGCACGTCCTCGATCGGGATCAGGCGCAGGCTGCCGCGCAAGCGCGCGCACAGGTGCGTGCGGCGCTTGCCTGCGGCATCGTCGCTGACGTTGCGTTCGCGGCCGGCGGAAAACGCGCGGGCGCGCTCCAATGCCGCCGCCAGCCGTTCCGGGCGCACCGGCTTGACCAGGTAGTCGACCGCGGCCGCCTCGAACGCCGACAGCGCATGTGCGTCATAGGCGGTGCAGAACACCACCGCCGGGCGCGGCTCGAACGCGGCGAGATGGCGCGCGGCTTCCAGGCCGTCGATGCCGGGCATGGCGATGTCCAGCAGGACCACGTCGGGAAGATGCTCGGCACAGGCATGCAGGGCCTCGCTGCCGTCGCGTGCCTCGGCTACCAGCTCGACGCCGGGCAGTTCGGACAGCAGCATGCGTAGGCGGTCGAGGGCCAGCGGCTCGTCGTCGGCAATGACAACCTTCATGCAGCGGCCTTCCTGTGTTCGATGCTCATCGGAGGGGCAGCGTCAACTCGCACCGGTATTCCCCATCCTGCCAGCCCGCCGCCATCCGTGCACGCGGCCCGAAGGCATAGGCCAGCCGATGGCCGATGCTGCGCTGCGCATGCCCGGCGCCGTGCAGGCCCGGCTCGTCGGGCTGCAGCGCGGGATTGCGCACCATAATCGTCAGCGCCGCGTCGTCGGCCGCAAGATCGATCGCCACGGTGCCGCCCTTGGGCAATCGCGAGATGCCGTGCAGCACTGCGTTCTCGAGCAGCGGCTGCAGCACCAGTCGCGGCATCGGCAGCGACCACGGCAAGGGTTCGGTCTTGCGCCAGGCCACCTGCAGGCGATCGCCGAGGCGCAGCTGTTCGATGGCCAGGTAGCGCTCCGAGAGCTCCAGTTCTTCGGCCAGGGTCGAGTTGCCTTCGCCGGCGCCGAGCGCGGCACGGAACAGGTCGGACAGATCCAGCACCGCGCGTTCGGCAACCGCAGGATCACTGCGCAAGAGGCTGGCGATCATGTTCATGCTGTTGAACAGGAAATGCGGGCGGATGCGCGCCTGCAAGGCATCGGCCTCGGCGCGCGCGTTGGCGCCGACCTGCGCCTCCCAGCCGTCGATGACATAGAAATAGCGCAACGCCAGCGCGGTGATCAGCATCACGATTGCCGCCGAACCGCTGACGAAGCGCCACAATCCCGGCCAGGAGTCGTTGACATCACCGAGTGCGGCGGCGAACAGCGAATGCACGATCGCCGCGGCGATGCCCGCCGCCAGTGTCGCCAGCCCGACCGCCAGCAGGGCGCCCGTGCGTTGCGGCAACGTCGACAGCGGCCGCCGTGAGACGCACAGCAGCACCGACACCGCCAGCGCCAGCCACAACGCATAGCCGCTGGTCGACAGGAAGCGGCCGAACTCCCAGTCCTTTTCGCCATCGGGCGCCAGCGCGATGACGACCACCGCCAGTTCCGCGATTCCCAGCATCGCGCCCATCCGTGGCAGCCGGCACAGGTCCGGCAGCCAGGGTTCGACCAGGCGCGGATCGCTCATGCCTGCACGGCTGCGAAACGCCGCGACATCCAGTCGCCGAGGTCGCGGATTTCTTCCGCGCAGACCGAATGCGGCATCGGATAGCGATGCCACTCGACGGAATAACCGAGTTCACGCAGCTGCGCCGCGCTCATTTCGCCGGCGCGATACGGCACCACCGGATCCTGCACGCCATGCGCCATGAACACCGGCTGCGTGTTGGCGCCTGCGGCGAGCATCGTCGCGGCCTTGTCTGCGGCAGGCAGATACGTCGATAGCCCGATCAGGCCTGCCAAGGGCTCGCGCCGACGGACCCCCGCAGCCAGTGCGATCGCGCCGCCCTGCGAAAAACCCGCCAGGAAGATGCGCGACGCCGGCGTGCCGTTCGCGACTTCACGCGCGATCAGCGCTTCGACCTGGGCGACGGATTCGTCGACACCCGCATCGTCGGCGCGACCTGCGCCGCTGTGATCGGCGAAGCTCGCGTCGCGGATGTCGTACCAGGCCCGCATCCGCGCGCCGCCGTTGATCGTGACCGCGCGCACCGGCGCATGCGGGAACACGAAGCGCAGCGCCGGCCACTCGCGACGTACCAGTTCCGGCACGATCGGTGCGAAGTCGTTGCCGTCGGCGCCGAGGCCGTGCAGCCACAGCACGGCGTATTGCGGCGACGCGGCGGTTTCGTGTTCGATGGTTTCGAGCAGCATGATTTCGAGCGACCTGATTTCGAGCGACATGATGCGTCCGTGGCGGGGCCGCGGTCATTATGCACAGGCGTTAAGCGGCCTGGTCGCGTGCGGCCCGCAGGGCACTGGCGCGGCGCAGCACCTCAGGCGGATCGAGTTCCTCGGGTGTGCAGAAGATGCGCCTGCGACGCAGCCACTGCCCCGGCGCGCGCGCCGAGGTCAGGGCCACGATCGGGATCGACAGCACCAGCCCCAGGATCACCGGCGCCATCCATGCCGCCAGTACAGGCGACACCATGGCAGATTGCGACCGAAAGGACTTCTCGGCCGCCACCCTGAAGCTGCTGTGTTCGGCGACCAGGAGAAACGTCTGAAGCAGCTTCAGATTGACCTTTGGGAGCATCGTGAGATGGATCGCCATCATCGCTCCTCATTGACCATAAGCTCTCGATCCGAAACAAATCCACTTTGTCGTCATATGGCATAATCCGCAATCTAAATGCGTTTGCTCGATTGAATAGGTTTGACCTATCCGACGGTCCGAGGACCGCTCTTCGGTAGTTGGAGTCTGCGCTTTGAATGTCGATCAGGCGGCGGATGCGATTGCCGGGACGGGCGCCTTGGTCGGGCTGCGTGTCCTCGACATAGGCACTTTCGTGGCGGCGCCGTTTTGCGGGACTATCCTTGCCGACTTCGGCGCCGAAGTGA
>JACMKK010000036.1 GCA_014380115.1 Luteimonas sp.
CGGGCCGTCCCATAGTCCAGCTGCTGCTTGGGCGGATGCGGGAAGAACTGCAGGTCGTAGGGCTGCGCGTCGATCGCGATCAGACGGTCGCCGACGCGGACCTCACGGCCCTGCTCGTCGAGCAGCAGGGTGCTGGCCTCGATGCCACCGACTTCGCCACGCGTGACCGTGCCGACGCTGACGCGCATCAACTCGAAGCCGAGCAGTTCATGACCCTTGTCGGGCATGACCACGTTGGTCCAGTACTGGTGGAAATCGATGTCGCGGCGGCCGCGCTCGTCGAGATCGTCCTTCCACATCAGGTCGCAGCACATGCTGGTGCGGTCCAGGCGCGTGTAGCGCACGGTGGGCCGCACCACCAGATAACGCTCGCCGGCGCGTGCGGTCGGCAGGCCCTTGATGTAGGCGACCTGGCCCTGGGCGCTGCGCATCCGGTCGCCCTCGAGACCGACTACGTAGGGCAGCTGGTCGAACTGGTCGACGACGCGCAGGTCCTTGAGGAAGGCCTCGACATCGGACAGCGGGATCGCATTGATCGGCGCGGCTTCCTGGCGCGGGCCGGGCTGCATGGCGACGCGATCCAGGTAGGCCAGGCTGAGCACGTCGCCCGGATAGATCAGGTGCGGGTTGCGGACCTGCGGATTGGCCTGCCAGATTTCCGGCCACAGCCACGGTCGCTTGAGGAAACGGCCGGCAATGTCCCACAGCGTGTCACCACGCTTGACGACATAAGTATCCGGATGGTCGCCGCGAAATTCCTGTGCGACCGCATAGGTCGCCACAGTCAAGATCGCGACGGCAAAAACTGTGCGAAGCCCCTGAGAAAGGCGCTTAAGCATGGTGGCCATCTACCCGCTCCCCTTGGAGATTTCCCCTTAACGCCGAGGCACTATAGCCCACAAAGCGCGGCCCAAGGCAAGCCCGACGGCGCTACAATGCCGCGACCGCTTGCGGTTGTGACCGACGCCACCATTTCAACGCCATGGCCCTGCTCCCGATTCTCGAATTCCCCGATCCGCGCCTGCGCACCAAGGCCGCGCCGGTCGATCCCGCCCAAATCACGACGCCGGCGTTCCAGACCTTGCTCGACGACATGTTCGAGACCATGTACGAGGCACCCGGTATTGGCCTGGCCGCGAGCCAGATCGACGTGCACCAGCGCTTCATGGTCATCGATGTCAGCGAGGAGAAGGACCATCCGCTGGTCTTCGTCAACCCGGAGATCCTCGCCAAGTCGGGTGAACAGGTCTACCAGGAGGGTTGCCTGTCCGTGCCCACCATCTTCGCCGACGTCACCCGCGCCAACGAGATCACGGTGCAGGCGCATGGCCGCGATGGCCAGCGATTCGAATTGCATGTCGATGGCCTGCTCGCGGTGTGCATCCAGCACGAAATGGATCATCTCGAAGGCAAGCTGTTCGTCGACTATCTGTCGCCGCTGAAGCGCGAGATGGTGCGCAAAAAGCTGGCGAAGCAGCGCAAGCTGCAGCAGTCCGACGCCGCTTGATCGGCAACGGCGCGCGCGCCTCACACCTCACGCTTGGTTCCTTTGCTGTTGTCCGGCTCGCGCCGGATGACGGTGGAAAAGCGTTCGTGCCGGCACCGTGCGCGTGCCGGCAAGAAAACTTCCAGACGGATGATTGAATGAGCTTGCGTATCGTATTTGCGGGAACCCCGGCCTTTGCCGTGCCGTCGCTGCGTGCCGCGGCCTCGCGCAACGAAGTGGTCGCGGTCTACACGCAGCCGGATCGTCCGGCGGGGCGCGGCCGCGCGCTGACGCCGTCGCCGGTCAAGCTCGAAGCGATCAAGCGCGGCATTCCAGTGCTGCAACCGGAGTCCCTGAAATCGCAACTCGCGCGCGATGCGCTCGGCGCGCTGCAGCCGGACCTGATGATCGTGGTCGCCTACGGGCTGATCCTGCCGCAGAAGATCCTCGACATCCCTCGCCACGGTTGCTGGAACGTGCATGCCTCGTTGCTGCCGCGCTGGCGCGGCGCCGCGCCGATCCAGCGCGCGATCGAGGCAGGCGATCGCGAAACCGGCATCTGCCTGATGCAGATGGAGAAGGGCTTGGACACCGGCCCGGTGCTGCTGCCGAGTCCGCTGCCGATCGGCGAATCCGAAACCGCCGGCCAGCTGCACGACCGCCTCGCCGAACTCGGCGCGCAGGTGCTGGCCGACGGCCAGGGCCTGTAGCGCGCCGGCAAGCGCCCGGTGCCGCAGCCGCAG
>JACMKK010000324.1 GCA_014380115.1 Luteimonas sp.
AACGCACCGCCACCGGACGATGACGACGCTGCAGCGTTTCGCGCGGCGATCGGGCGCGTGCGCAAACTGCCCGAAACGCTGCCGCCACCGGCGCCGCCAAAACCTCGCGCGCGGGCGCGCATGGCCGAGCGCGACGATGCCGACGCGCGCAGCGAATTCCAGCGCGCGCTCGACAAGGATGTCCTGGAAGCAGGCGATGCGATGCGCTATCGCCGCGACGAGATCCCGCCGCGTGTCCTGCAGCGGCTGGCGCGCGGCCAATACGCGGTGCAGGACGAACTCGACTTGCACCACAGCGACGTGGTCCAGGCCGAGGCGATGTTGCGGCGATTCATCCGGGAAGCCCGCGACTCAGGGCATGCCTGCATCCGGATCGTGCACGGGAAAGGGCTGCATGCACCGGGCGCAATGCCGGTGCTCAAGAACCTGGTGGACCGTGTGCTGCGCCAGCGCGCTGACGTGCTGGCGTTTCATTCCGCCCCGGCCGCGCAGGGCGGCACGGGTGCGGTGCTGGTGTTGCTCGCGCGATAGAGCGGCCGTCTACCCAGAGCGGCCGGCTACTGGCTGGCGACGGTGGTGCGCTTGGTCGGAAGATTGATCCACTGCAGGGTGATGCCCCTGCGACGCGCAATGCGCTCGACGGCCGCGATGTACTCGGAATCGGTTTCGACCTTGACGCCGTTCGGGTAGCTGACCGGCTGCGGTGCGACGTAGGTCGACTTCTGATCCATGCTCGAGCATCCGTTGAGCACGCAAGCAGACAGGACCACTGCGAAGAGAATGATCGAGGATTTCATGACGAAGCCTCCTTCTTGGAGAACGCCTAGAGGGCGCCGCGCCTGGCCCTATGCCAAAGCGTCTTGATTCGCTTATACGCCGCCCGTCGGCATGGTTAAGTGCCTCGTATGCCTTTCCGACAGACGGTCGGATTCGACCCTGCAAGCGTCGCGAAGCTCGCCCAATTCGGCCAGCACGGTCGTGGCATACGTGCCCGGCTGCAGCGTGAAACGCAATTGCAGGACGCCATCTTCGAGCCAGGTCGGCTGCAGGTCCGGCACTCGCAGGCGCAGGCTGCGCCGCTCCTGTTCCAGGCCGGCGGCTTCCAGACCGGCGCGCAGCTTGTTCGCCCGAACGTCGGCAAGCGCGGCTTCTTCCAGCGCACGCGCCGCTCCGGTCGTGCGCAGTTCGCCGCGTCCCCATAACGGACCGCTGGGATGGATATCGAAATCCGCCAGCCGCTGCGCCAGCACCTGGCTCCATGGCTCCGGACCGAACACGCTGCGGCTGCCGTCGAGCATCCACACCTCCCCGTCCAGGCCCGTGTCCCACGAACCATCGCGCGCGCGCGCAGCGAGCACCTGGTTGAAAAGCTGGGAACGTGCAGCCGAAAGCAGGTGCGTGCGCTGTTCGCGGCGCATGCGGCGGCCGGCGAACATCGCCAGCGCATTGGCCACGTTGTCGCCGTCGCGCCCGAAGCGCTGTTCGCCGAAATAATTCGGCACGCCGCGCGCGCGGATCGCCTGCAGGCGCATTCCGATCGCATCGCGCCCGCCTTCGACCTCGCGCAGCACCAGTTCGAACCGGTTTCCCGCCAGCGCGCCGCGCGGCAGCTTCTTCGCGTGCCAGGCGCTGTGCAGCACGCGCAGGTCATCGGCCTGCAACGCGGCCAGATCCGGCGCGACGCGCTTGGGCAGGTGCACGCTGAAACGCTGCCGCGTGAGTGCGTGCCGGTCCTTGAGTCCCGCGTAGCCGATCGCAAGCTCCGGCACGCCGGCCCATTGCGCAATCCGTTTGGTGGCGAACGCGGTAGTCATGCCGCGCTTCTCGATCGTCAACAGCAGGTGCTCGCCGCTGCCGGATGGCGCGAAGCCGTCGATCTCCTCGACGACGAAATCCTCGGGACTGGTGCGGATCGTCCCCGACAGCACCGCGCCGCCATGCGCACGCGGCAGCGCAGCGTCGAGCGATCTATCGCTCACGCGCGCAACAGCAGGCAGACCGCCTGCGCGGCGATGCCCTCGCCGCGTCCGGTGAAGCCGAGGCGCTCGCTGGTGGTGGCCTTGATGCTGATCGCGTCACGCGCCACGTCCAGGTCCTGCGCGATCAGCGCGCGCATCGCATCGGCGTGCGGTCCGACCTTGGGCCGCTCGCAGATCACCGTGACATCGGCATTGCCGAGTCGCCAGCCGCGTTCGCGCAGCAGTTGCGCGCAATGGCGCAGGAAACGGCGGCTGTCGGCGCCCTGCCACTGCGGATCCGACGGCGGGAAATGCGTGCCGATGTCACCCAGCGCCAACGCGCCGAGCAATGCGTCGCATAACGCGTGCAGGACCACGTCGCCGTCGCTATGCGCCAGCACACCGCGGTCGTGCGGCACGCGCACGCCGCCGAGCATGACGTGGTCGCCGTCGCCGAAGGCGTGCACGTCGATGCCCTGACCAATCCTGATGTCCAACATGCCCGCCTTAGTAGGGGCGCCTCTTGGGCGCAATTGCGTAACTCGGGAAACTGCCGGCAAGCATCGCGCCCAAGGGGGGCTCCTACAAGCTGTGCGCCAGCAGGAACTCGAACCGCGCCAGGTCCGCCGGCGTGGTGATCTTGAAATTGTCGTCCGCGCCCTCGATCAGCAGTGGCCGGTGTCCCTGCCGTTCCATCGCCATCGACTCGTCGGTGACGGCCACGCCGGCATCGCGCGCCGCCTCGAGCGCGCGCGTGAGCTGCAGGCGCCGGAACAACTGCGGCGTCAGTGCGCGCCACAGGCGCT
>JACMKK010000037.1 GCA_014380115.1 Luteimonas sp.
CCGGACTCAGCCCTTCGCCGGCCGCTTCCGTCTGGGCAGGGGCGCGACCGAATCACGGATGACCAGCTTATGCGGGGCCACATGGTCGACGACCATGCGCGTGCTGCGGTCCTTGCGCCGGATGTTGCGCAACAGGATGTCGATGGCCGAGTCGGCCATGTCGGAAACCGGCTGGTGGATGGTGGTCAGTTCCGGCCACACCGTGGTTGCGGCGAAGGTGTCGTCGAACCCGACCACCGAGAGATCGCGCGGCACGTCCATGCCCTTGCGATGCGCGACGGAGATCACGGCCGCGGCCATGTCGTCGTTGCTGGCGAAGATCGCGGTCGGCCCGCGGCGGTGCGCCAGCAGTTTTTCGCTCGCTTCCAGCCCGGACCGATAGGTGTAGTAACCCTGTTGCACCAGAGTTTCGTCGTGGACGATGCCTGCCTCGCTCAGCGCGGCCTTGAAACCTTCGTAGCGGTGCTTGCTGGCCGTCTGGTTGGGATGGCCCTTGATATACCCGATGCGCGTGTGGCCCTGCGCGATCAAGTGCGCGGTGATTTCCTTGCTGGCGCGGAAATCGTCGATACGTACGCACGAGATCTCGCTGCTGAAACGGCCCGAGGCGATCGCAACGACCGGGATGCCGGCACTGACGAACTCCTTGATCACCGCCTTGGATTCGCACAGCGGTGGGGGCAGGATCACACCGGCGACACTCTTGGCGAGGATGCGTGCCGCGCTGCGCTCTTCTTCTGCACTGAGATTGTCCCAGGTGTCGATGACCAGCTGCGCGGCGGTACGCGCGGCGCCGCTCAACGCACCCACCAGCAGCTCGCGCAGGTAAGCCGAACTCGGGTTGGTGTAGATCAGTGCGATGCGGGTGTGCTGCGCCGCAGCCAGCGAGCTGGCCGCCAGGTTGGGTGTGTAGTCAAGCTCGCGCACCGCGCGCATGACGTTTTCGCGCGTGGAGTCGCGCACCTTGCCGTGGCCGTTCATCACTCGCGATACGGTCATTGGCGACACGCCAGCGAGCAAGGCCACTTCATCGATGGTGACGGCGCGTCCCTTGCGGCGGATCGATTTCTTGGGCTTTTCCAACGTTCGCGCCTTTGCTTTGTGGGCGGTCGTGGACGCGGCAGTACGCGAGCGACGCCTGATGATCCTGGGAACCACCCTCAATCGCAGATCAGGGACTGTTACGACGATCGGCCGATCGTAACGCTAACAGACAAGCGCGGCGAGCATGAGAAACGATCCGGCATCCATGACGGCGAGCTCAGGCAGCGGTGTGTTGGAGGCCTCTCTCGATACTTGCGCGGCATCGTCGTGGCCATCGCCTGCGCCCCTGCGGCCGTGCTGCCTGCGCACGCCGAAGACGGCCACGATCTCTGGTTGCGCTATCGACAGGTGGCCGCCTCGCAAGCGCAGGGCTATCGCGCACAGGCCTCGCAATTGATCGCCGCGCAGGGCACGCCCACCCAGGTCGCCACGCGTGCGGAGTTGCTGCGCGGTCTGGGCGGCCTGCTCGGTGCAACTCTGCCCACGTCCGAGACAGTGACGCAGGACGGCGCCATCGTCGTTGGCACCGCCCATTCGTCCCCCTTGGTCACCCGACTCGGGCTGGATCTGGGCAACCTCGGCGCGGAGGGTTATCTGATCCGCAGCGTTCTAGTGGATGGCCGTCGCACGACCGTGATCGCGGCGCGCGAGGATATTGGCGCGCTCCATGGCGCCTTCCATTTCCTGCGACTGATGCAGACCAGTCAGTCGCTGGAACGGCTGGACTTGCGCGAGTCGCCACGCCTGAAACTGCGCGCCCTGAACCACTGGGACAACCTGGACAGGTACGTGGAACGCGGCTACGCCGGCGCTTCGATCTGGGACTGGCACAAGCTGCCCGACTACGTGGACCCGCGCTACACCGACTACGCGCGCGCCAATGCCTCGCTGGGTATCAACGCCACCGTGCTCAACAACGTCAACGCCAATGCGTTGAGCCTGACCCCGGCGTACCTGCAGAAGACCGCTGCGCTGGCCGGCGTCTTCCGTCCTTATGGCATTCGCGTGTTCCTCAGTGCGCGCTTCAGCGCGCCCATGGAGATCGGCGACCTCAAGACCGCCGACCCGCTGGATCCGGCGGTGCAGCGCTGGTGGCGTTCGAAGGCCGACGAGATCTATCGGACCATTCCGGATTTCGGCGGATTCCTGGTGAAAGCCAACTCGGAAGGGCAACCCGGGCCGCAGGATTACGGCCGCTCGCATGCCGAAGGCGCCAACATGCTGTCCGATGCGCTGACGCCGCACGGCGGTACGGTGATGTGGCGCGCCTTCGTCTATTCGAACGAGGAAACCAACGACCGCGCCAAACAGGCCTATGCCGAGTTCGTGCCGCTGGACGGCAAGTTCCGCGACAACGTCTTGTTGCAGGTCAAGAACGGCGCGATCGATTTCCAGCCGCGCGAGCCTTTCCATCCCTTGTTCGGCGCGATGCCCGCGACTCCGTTGATGATGGAGTTCCAGATCACCAAGGAATACCTGGGATTCGCCACGCACCTGGTGTACCTGGGACCGCTGTACGAAGAAACGCTGAGGGCCGACACCCATGCGCGCGGCGAGGGCTCGACCGTAGCCAGGGTGATCGACGGTTCCGTGGACGGGCACGTGCTGAGCGGCATGGCCGGCGTGGCCAACATCGGCGCCGACCGCAACTGGAGCGGATCGCATTTCGACCAGGCCAACTGGTACGTCTACGGCCGCCTGGCCTGGAATCCCACGCTGTCCTCGCGCGCCATCGCCGAGGAGTGGGTGAGGATGACCTTCTCCAACGATGACCGGTTCGTGAGCCCCGTTGTGGAGATGATGATGGGTTCGCGGCAGGCAGCCGTGGACTACATGACGCCGCTGGGCCTGCATCACCTGATGGCACGCGGTCACCACCATGGTCCCGGCCCGTGGGTGCACGGCGGTCCGCGCGCGGACTGGACGTCGGTCTACTACCACCGGGCCAGCAAGCAGGGCATCGGTTTCGATCGATCCACGCGCGGCAGCAACGCGGTCGCGCAGTATTTTCCGCGTGTCGCGCGCCAGTTCGATGACGTGCAACGCGTACCGGAAGAATTCCTGTTGTGGTTCCACGACGTTCCCTGGGACTACAAGACCCGCTCGGGTCGTCCCTTGTGGGACGAACTGGTCCATCGGTACACGCGTGGTGTCGGCTATGTCCGCGAGATGCGCGACTCCTGGAAAGGGCTGGGCCGGTACGTGGACGCGGAGCGCCATGCGCAGGTGGATGCGTTCCTTGGCATCCAGGAGAAAGAAGCGCAATGGTGGCGCGACGCCAGCATCGCCTATTTCCAGACTCTCTCGGGAAGGCCGCTGCCACCCGGTTTCGCGCCGCCGGCGCATTCGCTCGACTACTACGAGGCGCTGGAGTTTCCGAACGCGCCGGGAGACGGGCGATGAACTCCGCATGCGGAGCGATGCCACGCCATCGACATGCGTCTGCAGGCGTGCTGTTAACCGTATTGCTCTGCTTCGACACCATAGTCAGCGCAGCAGTTCCAGCCGATGCGCCGTTGTTGCATGCCATGTTCCAGGACCACGCGGTGCTGCAACGGGACCAGCCGATCCGTGTCTGGGGTCGTGCGCAACCGGGCGAGGCGGTGCGCATTGCGCTCGGTGGAAACATTGCGCGTACGCGCGCCGATGGCGAAGGGCGATGGGAAGTGCGGCTGCCATCGTTGAAGGCCGGCGGACCGCATACGCTAACCGCGAGCAGCGGCCTGCGCACTCAGACCATCAATGATGTGCTGGTCGGCGACGTGTGGCTGTGTTCCGGCCAGTCGAACATGGAACTGCAGGTCTGGCGTTCGCTGGATGCAAACACCGAGATCGCCAGTGCGGCAGCCCCCACGATCCGGCTGCTGACCGTACCGCAGGCGGGCAGCGTGGTTGCTCTGGAGACGTTCCAGGGTTCCGCGCAATGGGGAACCGTGAATCCCGGAACGCTGCGCAATTTCTCCGCAGCCTGCTTCTACTTCGCGCGCGAACTGCAGAAGACCGTCGCCGTGCCGATGGGCCTGGTCAACGCGGCCTGGGGCGGTTCCCGCATCGAGGCCTGGACCAGCGCGGACGC
>JACMKK010000325.1 GCA_014380115.1 Luteimonas sp.
CGGCGCGGCGCACCAGCCCGATCGACACCGACCAGGTGCTCGGCAATTTCGAGCTGGCCGATGCGGACGACGTCGAAACCGCGATGCGGGCGGCGCACGCGGCCTTTCCCGCATGGCGGGCGTTGTCGATCGCGGAGCGCGCGGCGTTCGTGCGCAAGGCCGGCGACCTGATGGAGGAGCGCGTCTACGACATCGCCGCCGCGCTCGTGCTCGAAGTCGGCAAGAACCGTCTCGAAGCGCTGGCCGAAGCGCAGGAGACGGTCGATTTCTTCAACCTTTATGCCGACGACTTCGAAAGCCACGCCGGCTACGAGCACGAACTGCCCAACGACCCCGTCGAAGGCATGCTGTCGCGCAACCGCAGCGTGATGCGTCCCTATGGCGTGTGGGTGGTGATCGCGCCGTTCAATTTCCCGCTGGCGTTGGCCGGCGGGCCGGTCGCGGCAGCGCTGGTCACCGGCAACACCGTCGTGCTCAAGGGCGCCAGCGACACGCCCTGGGCCGGCCGCCTGCTGGCCGATTGCATGCGCGATGCCGGACTGCCGTCGGGCGTGTTCAATTACCTGTCAGGCTCCGGGCGCGATGTCGGCGACGTGCTGGTGAAGCACCGGCTCACTGCCGGCATCACCTTCACCGGCTCGGTCGCGGTCGGCAAGCAGTTGCTCAAGCACATGGCGAGCGGCGCGTGGCCGCGACCGTGCATCGCCGAGATGGGCGGCAAGAATCCGTGCATCGTCAGCGCAGGCGCGGACCTCGACAAGGCCGCCGCCGGCATCGTGCGTTCGGCATACGGCATGGGCGGACAGAAGTGCTCGGCGCTGTCGCGGTTGTACGTGCACGAGAGCGTCGCCGACCCGCTGCTCGAGAGATTGCAGCAGCAGATCGCGGCGATCCGCATCGGCCATCCGGGCAAGCGCGAACACTGGCTAGGCCCGGTTGTGAACGAAACGGCGTACCACAACTACGCCCGTCATGTCGCCGACCTGCGCGCTAGCGGCGCGAGCGTGATCAGCGGCGGTGCGCAATTGCGCGACGGCGAGTTCGCGCGCGGCTACTACGTCGAGCCGGTGCTGGCGGAAGCTTCGCTGGAGCATCCGCTGTGGCAGCACGAGATGTTCCTGCCGGTGCTGATGCTGCATCGCTACCAGGATGGCGAGGAAGCGATGCGCCTGGCCAACGATTCGCCGATGGGCCTGACCGCGGGTTTTTTCGGCGCGGCCGACGAAACGCCGTGGTTCCACGATCACATCGAAGCCGGGGTGACCTACGTCAACCGTCCGCAAGGCGCGACCACGGGCGCATGGCCCGGCTACCAGCCGTTCGGTGGCTGGAAGGGCTCAGGTTCGACCGGCAAAGCCATCGCCTCGTTCTACTACCTCGCGCAATACCTGCGCGAGCAGTCGCGCACGGTAGTCGAATGAGCGCGCGGCGGGCCACGCAGTCATGAGCACGCAGTCATGAGCACGCTGTCATGAGCACGCTGTCATGAGCACGCTGTCATGAGCCGCGCTCTCATAAGCACGCTGTCATGAGCGAGATCCTGTCGCTGCCGGATGCGATCGAGCGTTTCGTCGCCGACGGCGCCAGCGTGGCGTTGGAAGGCTTCACGCACCTGATCCCGTTCGCGGCTGGGCACGAGATCATCCGCCAGCGTAGGCGCGACCTGCACCTGATCCGCATGACGCCGGACCTGGTCTACGACCAGATGATCGGCACGGGCTGCGCGCGCAAGCTGACGTTTTCATGGGGCGGCAACCCTGGCGTCGGTTCGCTGCACCGCCTGCGCGATGCTGTCGAGCACCAGTGGCCGAATCCGCTGCAACTCGACGAACACAGCCATGCCGGCATGGCGGCGGCGTACTGCGCCGGCGCGGCGAGGCTGCCGTTCGGCGTGCTGCGCGGCTACCTCGACACCGACCTCGATGCGCACAATTCTGCGATCCGCCGCATCGAATGCCCCTTCACCGGAGAATGGCTGGCGGCGGTGCCGGCGCTCAATCCCGACGTCACCATCCTGCATGCGCAGCGCGCTGACCTGGAAGGCAATGTCGCCATCCACGGCATCGTCGGCGCGGCGCGCGAAGCGGCGATGGCTGCCAAGACGCTGATCGTCACCGTCGAGGACATCGTCGACCAACTGCCGCCTGCGATGAATGCGATCGTGCTGCCGCACTGGGTCGTGAGCGCCGTGGTGCATTGCCGCGGCGGCGCCTATCCGTCGTATGCGCACGGGTACTACGCGCGAGACAACGCCTTCTACCAGCGCTGGGACGAGATCGCGCGCGAGCGCGCCAGTTTCCAGTCCTGGATGGATCGCCATGTGATCGGCATGCGCGATCACGGCGCCTACCTCGCCGGCCTGCTGCAGGACGCGGCATGAGCGCCTGCACGCGCGAAGAACTGATGACGATCGCCGCGGCGCGGCTGTTATGGAATCGCTGCGTGTGTTTCGTCGGCATCGGCCTGCCGAGCGCTGCCTGCAACCTGGCGCGGCTGACGCATGCGCCCGATATCGTGCTGATCTACGAATCCGGCACCATCGGCACGCGGCCGAACGTGCTGCCGCTGTCGATCGGCGACGGCGAACTCGCCGAGACCGCGGCCTGCGTGGTGTCGCTGCCCGAAATCTTCAGCCACTACCTGCAGGCCGGGCGCGTGGATGTCGGTTTCCTCGGCGCCGCGCAGATCGACCGCTACGGCAACCTCAACAGCACCGTGATCGGTCCTTACGACACTCCGCAGACGCGCCTGCCTGGCGCCGGCGGCGCGCAGGAGATCGCCTCGCACGCCAGGCAAACCTTCGTGATGCTCAGGGCGTCGCCGCGCAGCTTCGTCGAACGGCTGGATTTCCGCACCAGCGCCGGCTACCTGGAAGGCTCGGGTGCGCGTGCGCGCAGCGGCGCGCCGGGCGGTGGTCCGCGCGCGGTCATCACCGATTTCGGCCTGCTGACACCACACGCGCAGAGCGAGGAGCTGCAGTTGAGCGCGCTTTTTGCGGACGCAAGCATCGA
>JACMKK010000326.1 GCA_014380115.1 Luteimonas sp.
TCCATCGAGCCTTCGGCCTTGCCGGCGCCGACCATGGTGTGCAGTTCGTCGATGAACAGGATGACGTTGCCTTCCTGCTTGGCGAGGTCGTTCAACACCGCTTTCAGGCGCTCTTCGAATTCGCCGCGGAACTTGGCGCCGGCGATCAGCGCGCCCATGTCCAGCGACAGCACGCGGCGTCCGCGCAGGCCTTCGGGCACCTCGCCATTGACGATGCGCTGCGCGAGGCCCTCGACGATCGCGGTCTTGCCGACGCCGGGCTCGCCGATCAGCACCGGATTGTTCTTGGTGCGCCGCTGCAGGACCTGGATGGTGCGACGGATCTCCTCGTCGCGGCCGATCACCGGATCGAGCTTGCCCTTCTCGGCGCGCTCGGTGAGGTCGATCGTGTACTTCTCCAGCGCCTGGCGTTGTTCCTCGGCATTCTCGGATTGCACGGTCTCGCCTCCCCGCATCTGTTCGATGGCGGCTTCGATCTTCTGCCGGTTCGCACCCGCGGCCTTGAGTGCGCGACCGGCTTCGCCGTTGTCGTCGAGCAATGCCAGCAGGAACTGTTCGGATGCGATAAACGCGTCGCCGCGTTGCTGCGCGAGCTTGTCGGCGACGTTGAGCAGGCGCGCCAGGTCGTTGCCGAGCGAGACGTTGCCGGCCTGGCCGCTGACCTTGGGCAGCTTG
The DNA here is from genome assembly GCA_014380115.1 of Luteimonas sp. GTDB lineage: Bacteria > Pseudomonadota > Gammaproteobacteria > Xanthomonadales > Xanthomonadaceae > Luteimonas. The sequence goes on from JACMKK010000326.1 coordinate 676, forward strand.
TCGAGCGCTTCGCCGAGGCGTTCGCGCAACAGCGGCACGTTGACGCCGGTCTGCGACAGCAGCGGTTTGAGGCTGCCACCGGACTGGTCGAGCAAGGCGGCCAGCAGGTGCACGGGTTCGATGAGGTTGTGGTCGCGGCCGACCGCGAGCGATTGCGCGTCGGCCAGCGCCTGTTGGAAGCGCGAGGTGAATTTATCCATGCGCATGGAGGGTCTCCGGAGCTGGGGGCCGAGCGTTCGGCCAATAGCATCAGAGTGTGGCCGTTAATTCCTGATGCAAGCGGGCCTGATGCAAGAAAGCAGATCCCTCACTGCGTTCGGGATGACAATGCCAGGTACCACTTGTCGAACGTCAGGCGGGTTCAAGCCAGCCCTCGTAGCGGATCAGGCGACCGATCCACGGCATCGCCGCTTCAACCAGGAATTCGTAACGACCGGCCTGTTCGCGCTCGCGGCAGCGCACGTCGGCGAACCATGCTGCTGGCAAGGGCAACACGCCGAGCAGACGCACGCCGGCGGTGCGCCAATGGATGGCGCCATCGCGCACCTCAAGCGCGAAGCGGAATTGCATCGGCCCGAGGCGTTCGCCGAGCTGGCCGTCATGCGCGCGAAGTCGCGAGACCATCGCCGAACCGCCGAAATCGCGGCGCCAGGTTTCGCCGCGATTGCCGATTTCGAATACGACGATCGTGGCGACGTCCTGCGCCGAATGCGGCAACCCGGCGATCGTGGCGCACAGGTTGGCGAGCGGATGCGTGCCGCGCTCGATCCGCGTGCGGCCCGCATAGTGCCCTTGGCCCCTGATCGAATGCAGGGCACGCACCATCGGCGGCAGCTCCGTGAAAGCGGGGCCCAGCAACTGCTGGAACAACGGAAGCGGCATCGCGATTCACGCTCGTTTACGACCTGCATCGGCAGTATGGCGCAGGCATGCAGGACACCCAAGACACCGTTCCGCTCCATCGACCCGACGACGCTGCGCATGCGGCGCGCGCCCCGAACGCTGGCATGGCCCGACAGGCGCCCCCGATGCCGGATCGCGATTGGGCACTATTCCTCGACGTCGACGGCTGTTTGCTGGATTTCGCGGCGACACCCGACGGCGCGATCGTGCCGGACGAAGTGCCCGAGCGACTCGCGATCTGGTCCGATCGCCTGGGCGGCGCACTGGCGCTGGTCAGCGGACGTTCGCTGGTGCAGCTCGATCGCTTGTTCGAACCGCTGCGCCTGCCCGCGGCCGGCCTGCACGGACTCGAACGCCGACATGGCGATCGTCGCAGCGAACCGCTCGCGATCCCGCTCGAACTCATCTCGGTCTACGCGCAGGCGCAGCGCCTCGCCGATGCCTGGCCGGGCATCTTTATCGAAGACAAGGGTGCGGCGATCGCGCTGCACTGGCGGCGCGCGCCGGACGCAGAGCGCGTGCTGACGGACTTCGCGTCCGCGGCGCTACCACGCCTGCCCGGCTATCGCCTGCAGCATGGCGACCATGTCGTCGAACTGCGTCCGGCGATGGCGGACAAGGGCAATGCCATCGCGGCCTTCCTCGATGAGGCGCCGTTCGCTGGTCGTCTGCCGGTGTTCGCCGGCGACGACCTCACCGACGAGAGCGGCTTCGCCGTGATCAACGCACGCGGCGGCATCAGCGTGCTGGTCGGCGCGCGCAGCGACAGCGCGGCCACGCATGCCTTGCGCGATCCGGCCGCGCTACGGGCCTGGATCGCGATCTGATCTCGAACAAGGAGTAACGCTTGGCATCCCGCAACCTCAACCTCGGCGTGGTCGGCAACGGCAGTTTCGGCGCGCTGATCGACGCGCAGGCACGCGTGACCTGGTGCTGCGTGCCGGCCTTCGATGGCGATCCGGCGTTCTGCGCGCTGCTGGAACCCGAGCTCGACGGCGGCGACTGGGCGATCGAGCTCGAAGACCTGGCCGAAACCGAGCAGGCGTACGCCAACAACACCGCCATCCTCAGGACGATCCTGCGCGACAACCGCGGCGGTGCAATCGAGATCACCGACTTCGCGCCGCGCTGGCACCAGAATGCGCGCTTCTACCGTCCGGTGATGCTGATACGCCGCGTGCGCGTGTTGTCCGGCAATCCGCGCGTGCGCGCGCGCCTGCGTCCGCTCGCCGACTGGGGCGCGCGCGTGCCAGAACGCACCTGGGGCAGCAACCACCTGCGTTTCCTGCTGCCGGGCTTCACGCTGCGCATGACCACCGACATGCCCTTGCGCCTGTTGCGCGACGAGCTGCCGTTCGTGCTCGATCGCGAACTTCACTTCGTGCTCGGCCCCGACGAGACGCTGACCGAGCCGATCGCGGCGTTCGTGCGCGACGCCGAGCACCGCACCACCGGCTACTGGCGCGAATGGGTGCGCTACCTGTCGATACCGCCGGAATGGCAGGAAGCGGTGATCCGCAGCGCGATCACGCTGAAGCTATGCCAGTACGAGGACAGCGGCGGCATCATCGCGGCGATGACCACGTCGATTCCGGAAGCGCCGCACACGCCGCGCAACTGGGATTACCGCTACTGCTGGCTGCGCGACGCCGCGTTCGTGGTGCGCGCGCTCAACCGCCTCGGCGCCACGCGCACGATGGAGGAATACCTGCGCTACATCTTCAACCTCGCCGTCGGCGAGGACGGCGCGCTGCAGCCGGTCTACGGCATCGCCTACGAGGCCACGCTCGCCGAGGAAGAAGTGCCGCAACTGAAGGGCTACCGCGGCATGGGCCCGGTGCGGCGCGGCAATCTTGCCTGGCTGCAGAAGCAGCACGACGTCTACGGCAGCGTGGTGCTGGCCTCGACACAGCTGTTCTTCGACCGCCGGCTCGAGCATCGCGGCGACGAAGCAATGTTCCGCCGGCTGGAGCCGCTCGGCGAGCGCGCGTTCGCGCTGCACGACCAGCCCGATGCCGGCTTGTGGGAGTTCCGCGGCCGCGCGCACGTGCATACCTATTCCAGCGTGATGTGCTGGGCGGCCTGCGACCGCCTGGCCAAGATCGCCGACAGCTTCGCGCTGCACGATCGCACGCAGCTGTGGCGCGAGCGTGCCGACACGATCCGCGCGCGCGTACTGGCCGAAGCCTGGAACGTGGAGCAAGGCCATTTCGCCGATGCCTTCGGTGGCGAGCGCCTCGATGCCTCGCTGTTGCTGCTCGCCGATCTCGGTTTCATCGCGGCAGATGATCCGCGCTTCATCGCCACCGTCGAGGCGATCGGCAGCAAGCTCAAGCGCGGCGACGGCCTGTTCCGCTACGTCGTCGCCGACGATTTCGGCGAGCCGGAGACCAGTTTCACGATCTGCACGTTCTGGTACATCGACGCGCTCGCCGCGATCGGCCGCAAGGACGAGGCGCGCGCCCTGTTCGAACGCGTGCTGGCGCGGCGCAATCCGCTCGGGCTGCTGTCGGAGGATCTCGCTTTCGAGGATGGCGAGGCCTGGGGCAACTTCCCGCAGACGTATTCGCATGTCGGGCTGGTGATGGCGGCGATGCAGCTCAGCCGGCCCTGGCAGGATTTCTCGTGAAACCTGTCATCCCGAGCGCACCGAGGGATCTGCTTCGTGTCTTGTCAAAGTGCGTGGAGTCGATCCCACGCTGCCAACAACGGGTCCGTCGCTGCGCTCGGGACGACAAGGGGGCGCCATGAGTCGCCTAGTCGTCGTCTCCAACCGCGTCGCGGTGCCGGACCAATCGCAAGCCGGCGGCCTCGCCGTAGCGCTGCAGGCGGCGCTCGAGGAAACCGGTGGCCTGTGGTTCGGCTGGAGCGGCAAGATCGATCCCGAGGCCTCCGGCCAGATCCACGAGCAGCACGCCGGCAACATCCGCTACGTCACCGTCGACCTGTCGCGGCAGGACCACGCCGACTACTACAACGGCTTCGCCAACCGCACGTTATGGCCGTTGCTGCACTTCCGCGTCGATCTGGTCGACTACAGCCGCGAGACCTATGCCGGCTATCGCCGCGTCAATGCGCTGTTCGCCGAGAAGATCGCCCCATTGCTGCGCGAAGACGACACGGTGTGGGTGCACGACTACCACCTCATCCCGCTGGCGAAACTGCTGCGCGACGCGGGCGTGCGTTGCAAGCTCGGGTTCTTCCTGCACGTGCCGATGCCGTCCTGCGACCTGCTGGCCGCGTTGCCCGACCATGCGCGCCTGTTCGAAGGCCTGTCGTCGTACGACCTGGTCGGGTTCCAGACCGGGCGCGACCTCGAGCGCTTCCAGGATTACGTGCGCCTATTCGGCCGCGGCCGCGTGGTGGAACCGGGCGTGCTGGAAACCGAGCACGGGCGGCGCCTGCACGCCGGCGCGTTCCCGATCAGCATCGACACCGCGCGCATCGCGCAGCAGGCGACGGCCGCGGTCGGCAAGGCGAGCGTGAAACGCCTGGCCGCGAGCCTGTCGAACCGCGCGCTCGCCATCGGCGTCGACCGCCTCGACTATTCAAAGGGGCTGCCCGAGCGCTTCCGCGCGTTCTCGCATTACCTCGATCGCCACCCGCAACAGCGCGGCAAGGTGACCTTCCTGCAGATCGCGCCGTTATCGCGCGGCGAAGTCGCCGAATACCGCAGCCTGCGCAGCGAACTCGAGCGCCTGGCCGGGCATATCAACGGCACCCACGCCGATGCCGACTGGACGCCGATGCGCTACGTGAACCGCAACTACCCGCATCCGACGCTGACCGGCTTCTACCGCATGGCCAGGGTCGGCGTGGTGACGCCGCTGCGCGATGGCATGAACCTGGTGGCGAAGGAGTTCGTCGCCTCGCAGGATGGCGACGATCCCGGCGTGCTCGTCCTGTCGACCTTCGCCGGCGCCGCGCGCGAACTGGGCAGTGCCTTGCTGGTGAATCCCTACGACCTCGACGGCGTCGCCGATGCGATCGCGACGGCGGTGGCGATGCCGCTGCCGGAACGCCGCGAACGCTGGCAGGCGATGATGACGCATCTGCAACAGCACGACATCACCGCGTGGCGGCGGAGTTATCTGCGGGCGTTGCGGGAGGTTTGAGGTTTTGCCACGGAGCTGCTTCTGCCCCTTCCTCCGCGCAGCGGGGGCAGGTTGGGCCGAAGGATCCGCGATCGCCGCCTGCTACGCATGCATCGAACGCAGCTGCCTTTTTGCCGTCAAGAGCATCAGTCGGCATTGACGTCCGTCGCCTGCGTTCGCTCGTCGCGCTGCAGCGACAATAACCCCATCACCACCGCCAGCGCGACATAAGCGCCCGCGAACTGCAGCATCACGATGCGCGACAACCCCTCCAGCATCCACGGCAGGTAGATGCCGCCCTGCGGATGCACCGAGTGGATCACGCCGAACGTGGTCAAGACGGCCGCGACCAGCAGGAAGGCCACCGCGCGTCGCAGGCGCGCGTCGATCATCGCCGCCACCGCCGAAGTCCACAGCATCGCGGTGATGATGAAGCCGTTACCGAGCGTCACGATCACCGCCAGTTCGGGCAGGCCGTGGCCATCGACCGCCGTCATCAGTTCGCCGAAGCGCTGCGGTGCGATCCAGGTCGGATTGCCGACCTTGATCGCGAGCATGTAGGCCACCGACGGCAGGAACCCGAACACCATCGCCGTCGCGTGCCGCTGCGGCGTCGCCTGGAACGCCTGCGTGGTGATGTCGAGCGCAACGTAGACGATGATCGGCGCCAGTACCGCCAGCGGCAACCATTGCACCAGTCCCGACACGATGCCGAGCATGCCACCGATGCCGATGAACAATCCGGTCAGCAGCGTGTAGCCGCTGCGCGCACCCATGTGCTTGTACGCGGGCTGGCCGATGTAGGGCGTGGTCTGCGCGACGCCGCCGCAGAAACCCGCGACCAGCGTCGAGAACGCTTCGACGAGCAGGATGTCGCGGGTGCGGTAATCATCGCCCGCCGCGCGCGCGCTCTCGCTGACGTTGATGCCGCCGACCACCATCAACAGGCCGAACGGCAACAGCAGCGGCAGGTAAGGCACGGTCGCCGGCAGACCTGCGATGAAGCCCAGCGATGGCCACGGCAGCACGAATTGCAGCGGCACCGGCTGCGGCCAGGCAAAACCCGGTGCGCCCAGGCCGAGCGCCCCGAGCCCGTAATACAGAATCGTGCCGAACACGAACGCGACGAACACGCCCGGCAGCTTCACCGGCAGTCGGCCCTTCGCAACCAGCACGTACAGCAGCAGCCCGAGCGTGGCGAAGCCGACGACCGGCGAACGCAACGCCTCGACCAGTGGCAGGAAGCCCATCAGCACCAGCGCGATGCCGGCGATCGATCCGAGCAATCCGGCACGCGGAATGAGCCGCGTGATGGCGTCGCCGGCGAACGACAGCACGAACTTCAGCGTGCCCATCACGATGAGCGAGGCCATGCCGAGTTGCCAGGTCGCGATCGCGGCGGCGTTCGCATCGAGGCCCTGCTGCTTGAACGCGACGAAGGCCGGACCGAGCACCAGCA
>JACMKK010000327.1 GCA_014380115.1 Luteimonas sp.
CGATGACGGTCAACCGCAAGATCTTCTTCGTGCAGGCGCTGCCCGCGCTGGCGGCGATCGCGGCCTTGCTATTGCTGAAGTAACGGTAGCGCGAACAGGACCGCACCAACTGCGAACAGCACGCTCAGCACATGCACCATCGCGCTGTCGACGCGCAGGAACACGAACTGGACGACGAGGCGTAGCAGCCAGAACACCGACATGCCGACGAGCAGGGTCCGCCCGAGTGGCGTGGTGGCGAGGGCTTCCGGGAACAGGAAGCACAAGGCCGCGACGAACAGGAAGATCCAGATCAACTGAACGTTTGCGATCTGCAGGATCGCGCGATTGGCGAGCGTGGTGTCGCCCAGCGAGAGCGGCCAGCGAAACAGTTTCCAGAACGCCGTATGGAAGAGCGCAAAGCCGAGGCTGTGCAGACCGCACAGCAGGATGATGGTATCGGTGTCCATGCACGGCCTCTACGCGCGGAGTGGCGCCAGCGTTCAGCGCCGCGGCGACAGCCACATCGCGATGCGCGCATGGAAGACGGGATCGCCGGTGGGATCGGTGATCACGACATCGACTGGCAGGTCGTAGCCAGCCGTGGCATCGATGATCGGTTGCGCAGGTGTCGCGATCGCGCGCATCGTGCCGGTGGCCTTCTTCAGGTATTCGACCGTCATGCCTTTCGGGATCCAGCGCATCGACGGCGGCAGGCTCGCATCGGTCATCAGGCCGGCGCTCAGCTCGGCCAGGTTGCACAGCGCGATCGCGTGCACGGTGCCGAGGTGGTTGGTGACCTTGCGACGATGACGCAGCGTCGCGACGCACCGGTTTGCCTCCAGCACCTCGATGCGCGGCGCGATCGTGGCGAAGTAGGGTGCCTTGAAACAGACCGCGCGCGAAAACAGCCAAGGCCCGGCAGGCCAGCGGGTGATGCGGTTGTAGAGCTGCAGGACGGATGCGGTCATCGTATGGCGCCTGGAGACAGCTCCCTCCCCTGCGACGGCAGGGGAGGGTTGGGGAGGGGTGCCGTCAGGCTCCGGTAATGCTCCAAGAGCGCCCCTCCCGGGCAAAGCTAAGCCGCCACTCGCGACGCCTGCGCCTGCGACTTGTCGTAGTAGGAAGCGGCACGCAATTCATGCACGTCGAAATCATCGACGCTGATCGCATCCAGCGTCATCACCCGCAATTCCTCGAGCTGCCTGCGTTCGTCGGTCGTGATCCAGCCTTCCTTGACGCCTTCGTCCAACTGCGAGATGAAGTCGAGCGCCTCGATGTCGCTGTTCTTCAGCGCCTTGAGGAATTTGCGCTCGACCGGTTCGGCCAGGATCATCTTCGGCAGGTAGCTGTCGATGCGGCCGGCCGGATTGTTGGCGGTCGGTGTGAGGAACACGCCTTCGGCCATGCGCTCGCGCGCGTCGCACGGCGTCATCAGCAGGCTGGCGGCACGATGGCCGAGACGATCGCTCGGCGGCTGCGCGCGGCGGCCCCACGGGAAGACCAGCACCCACAACAACCAGCCGACCGGTCGGATCGGGAAGTTGCGCAGCGCGCCCGACAGCGCCAGCTCGATCTTGTGCACGCCGTCGTGGAAAGCCCACGCCAGCAGCGGCTGGTCGCCGACCGGATTGCCTTCGTCCTGGTGCCGCTTGAGCATCGCGCTGGCGATGTACAGCTGGCTCAGCACATCGCCGAGACGGCCCGACAGCGACTCCTTGAACTTCAGCTTGCCGCCGAGCAGCAGCATCGACACGTCCGCGATCAGCGCCAGGTTGGCCGAATAGCGATCGAGCTTGCGGAAGAAGCGGCGCGTGTAGTCGTCACCAGGCGCCTTGCCGATCCTGGCAGCGGTCAGGCCGAACCAGAACGAACGCAAGGCATTGGAGATCGCGAAGCCGATATGGCCGAACAGATTGCGGTCGAATTCCTCGAGGCCGGCTGCGGC
>JACMKK010000328.1 GCA_014380115.1 Luteimonas sp.
GCCGATGCGGTTCCAGAGCAGGGTGAGCAAGGCGGTTCGGGGTGCGTCGCGCCAGGCGAGGTGCGCGTCGGCGCTGCGCAGCCCCGTGGCATTGCCGACGGCGACGCGCAGATGGGTCATGATCCCGGTGAACAGGGTGGCGATGGTTTGCATTGACGTTAAATTTAATGACTAACTTATCCATTGTCAAGCAGCTTCTCGACAGGGGTTTCGCCTTGGTAGCTCGAACGATGTTGAGCGGGTCGATGGGCAACGGGTTGATGAACGTGCCGAATGCGGATTGTAAAATCGCTTGCAATAGTGACCCCCTGAGGGGCGTTTTCGCGTCCAAATCCGACCCCTCTGACGTTCTGTCAGTGTCCCTTCCTTTTGGCCTTTTGTGGTCGGGAAGGGCGTGTGGGGATGATCGGTGTGGATCTGATTGGCGGGATCCGTCGCGCCTATTTTGAGCAGCGTTGGCCGATCAAGGAGATCGTTCGACGGCTTGCGGTATCGCGGGCGACGGTGCGCCGGGTGATCCGCAGCCAGAAGACCGAGTTCAAATACGAACGCGGCGTGCAGCCGGTACCGAAGCTCGGTGAGTGGGTGGCGGTTCTAGGCGAGATGCTTGAGAAGGAAGCCAGGCTGCCGCGGCGCGAGCGGCGGTCGACGCAGCGTCTGTTCGAGGAGTTGCGCGGGCGCGGCTACGACGGTGCCCACGACAGCGTGCACCGGTTCGTCAGGGCGTGGCGGGAGGAGCGGGCCCGCGTTCCGGCGCATGCATTCGTGCCAATGAGTTTTGCCCCGGGTGAGGCCTACCAGTTCGACTGGAGCCACGAGACGATCACTCTGCAAGGTCTGCCGCTGACGATCAAGGCGGCGCACATGAAGCTGTCGCACAGCCGGATGCCGTTCGTGCGCGCTTATTTCCGTGAGACCCAGGAACTGGTGTTCGACGCCCACGACAAGGCGTTCGCCTTCTTCGGCGGCGCGTGCCGGCGCGGCATTTACGACAACATGAAGACGGCTGTAGAGGCGATCTTCGTTGGCAAGGCGCGCCAATACAATCGCCGCTTCCTGCAAATGTGCTCTCATCACTTGATCGAGCCGGTGGCGTGCACGCCGGCGTCCGGTTGGGAGAAGGGTCAAGTCGAGAACCAGGTCGGCGCGCTGCGCGACCAATTGTTCCGCCCCAAGCCACGGGTGAAGAGCCTGGTCGAGCTGAACGCCTGGCTGGCCGACCAGTGCATCGCCTTTGCCAAGCGCACCCAGCATCCGGAGTTCAAGGACCGGACGATCTGGGAGGTGTTTCAGGACGAACGGCCCAGCCTGATGGAGTTGCGCGGCCCGTTCGACGGCTTCGTCGAGAAGGCGGTGCGCGCCACCACCACCTGCCTGATCATGGCCGACCACAACCGCTACAGTGTCGACGCCCGCGCCGCTGGCCGGATGGTGCTGGTGCGCAGCCACGCCGAGCGCATTGTCGTGCTCTGCAACGATGCTGTCGTGGCCGAGCATCCGCGCCACTTCCGGCGTGACCAGGTGATCTACGATCCCTGGCACTATCTGCCAGTCCTGATGAAGAAGCCTGGCGCCTTGCGCAATGGCGCGCCCTTCAAGGACTGGGATCTGCCGCCGGCGTTGGCCCAGGTCCGCGCGAAGCTGAAGCATCATGCCGATGGCGATCGCCAGTTCGTCAAGGTGCTGGGCGCGGTGCCCGACCATGGGTTGGGCGCGGTCGAAGCCGCCTGCACCGAGGCGCTCGCAGCCGGCATCGCCAGCGGCGACGTCATCCTGGCCGTGCTGGCGCGACAGCTTCAGCCACTACCACCACCCAGCATCACCACCCCCGACGCGCTGCGCCTGAAGATCGAACCCGTGGCCGATTGCGGCCGCTACGACAGCATAAGGACGCTCGCCTGATGGAACGCCATGAAATCCTCGAGGCCATGAGCGGCCTCAAGCTCTACGGCATGCGTGCCAGCTTCGACGAGATCGCCGGCAAGGGATTGACCCGGCGCGACGAGATCTACCCCCTAATCGCCAGCCTGATCCGTGCCGAGCACACCCACCGCCAGGCCCGTTCGATCAGCTATCGGATCGGCGGCGCCAGGTTCCCCGTCCTCAAGGACCTCGACAAGTTCGTCTTTGCCGACACCCCGGTCGATGCCGGCCTGGTGCACGAACTGGCCACCGGCGCCTTTCTCGATGCCAAGCGCAACGCCATCTTCATCGGCGGCACCGGCACCGGCAAAACCCATCTCGCCATCGGCGTCGCCTCCGCCGTCATCCGCACCCGTGCCAGGGGGCGCTTCTTCAATCTCGTCGACCTCGTCAACCAACTCGAACAGGAGAAGGCCGCCGGCCGCAGCGGACGCCTCGCCGAGAAGCTGCTGCGCTACGACCTCATCGTCATCGACGAACTCGGTTACCTCCCGTTCAGCCAGCCCGGCGGACAGTTGCTGTTCCACCTGATCAGCAAACTCTACGAGAACACCTCCCTGCTGATCACCACCAACCTGGCCTTCGCCGATTGGCCGCAGATCTTCGGCGACGCCAAGATGACCACTGCCATGCTCGATCGACTGACACACCACTGCGACATCATCGAAACCGGCAACACCAGCTGGCGCTTCAAGAACCGTAATTGAGCCGTCTTCGCCGGCCCCATCTTCGTCGGCCCCACGTATCGTGACGTAACGCTTCTGAATGGAAACCATGCCTCGCAAATCGATCGGTGAAACAGCCATGACCGACGCCGAGCGCCAGGCCCGCTATCGCGCCGCACGCGCGGCCGGTGTGCCGATCGTCCGCAACCGCCGACCGGCTGATCACCGCGGCCGGGCCCGGCGCTGGACCGACCACGTCACCGGCCTCGTGCAAGCGCAGGTAGAGTTCGCAGCCTGGCTGGATAGTCTGCCGGAGAACCTTCAGGACAGCGCCACCGCCGAGGCGCTGCGCGCTATCTGCGAACTGGACCTCAGCGAACTTCAGGCGATCGTCCCGCCCCGTGGCTTCGGCCGGGACTGACCAGCCTCCTCTCACGCTTACCCCCGTCATGCACAGGAACCTCCCGCGCCCTCCGCTCCGCGCAACGCGCAGGGCGCTGCGCTACGGGCGCGGGTCCCTCCTATGCATGACGGGGATAAGCTCCAGACAGTGCCCATCGAGGGGTCAACATTGGACGCGAAATGGGGGTCGGAATTGCAAGCGATTTGACACCGATGATGGCCAGGTGCTGGTCAATCTCGGGCTGACTCACCACGACAGCGAATGGCATCCCTACTGGCAGGGCTGGGTCGAGTGGATGCGCTCAGTCGGTTGGCGCCGCTTCGGCTGGTATGTCTGGGACCAGGGTCCCGGCCTGCCCGGCGACTGGAACGGCCGCCTCGCGCCATCGTTCGAGTTTCTGTTCCACTTCAACCGCCAGGCGCGCCAGGCCAACAAGATCATCCCGTGCAAATGGGCCGGCGATCCGCTGCTGATGTCCGGCTTGCGCCGCGCCGACGGCACGATGAGCGGCAACTCGCACGAAGGCCGACCGATTCAGGACTTCCGGATCCCGGACAACGTGGTGCGCATCACGCGGCACAAGGAGCGCGGCATCGAGACGGAGCA
>JACMKK010000329.1 GCA_014380115.1 Luteimonas sp.
GAATACGTGACCAAGCCGGTGGTCGGCTTCATCGCCGGCGCCTCCGCACCCGCGGGCAAGCGCATGGGCCACGCCGGTGCGATCGCGTCGGGCGGCAAGGGCACCGCGGCCGGCAAGTTCGCCGCGCTGGAGGCTGCGGGCGTGACGACGGTGAAGTCGCCTGGCGATCTGGGCGCGGCGATTGCGAAGCGGTTGAAGGGCTGAGGTTCGCGACATCGCCTGAATGCAAAAGGCCGCCCTTGGCGGCCTTTTTGTTTTGCTCCTTCCCCAGCGAAGCAGGGAGGGCTTTTGTCTTGCTCCTTCCCCCGCCAAGTAGGGGAAGGTTGGGATAGGGGTGAGGCTTCCTGCGGAGCGATTCCCGCGAAGAGCCGAGCCCTCACTCAACCCTCTCCCGTCAACGGGAGAGGGCTCTTGCTTTGCTCCTTCCCCCGCTTGCGGGGAAGGCCGGGATGGGGGTGAGGCTGCGGAAAGTTTCACGCGAAGAGCCGACCCCTCACCCAACCCTCTCCCGTCAACGGGAGAGGGCTCTTGCTTTGCTCCTTCCCCCGCTTGCGGGGGAAGGCCGGGATGGGGGTGAGGCTTTCCCTGATACCTCCACGACAACGCCATCACCACGCTGCCTCAGGACATCACCAGGGGCGCAAGGATGCGCGAAGGACAAAAACGCGATTTTGCGCGCCAGCTCAGGCGCAGCATGAGCGACGCAGAGCAGAAGTTGTGGCAGTGCCTGCGATGCAGGCACCTCGCAGGTTTCAGGTTTCGTCGCCAACATCCGGTCGGGCCGTACATCGCCGACTTCGCTTGCCTGGAGAGGCATTTGTTGATTGAAGTCGATGGCGGCCAGCACAACGGGTCTCAAACCGACGCCCGTCGCGAGGCGTTCCTGCGCGGCAAGGGGTTCGAGATAGTGCGCTTCTGGAATAATGATGTCCTCGAGCACCTCGAAGGCGTCTGCGATGTGATCCTGCGGTATCTCGGCGACTCTCACCCCCATCCCGGCCTTCCCCCGCAAGCGGGGGAAGGAGACAAGCAAAAGCCCTCTCCCGTTTACGGGAGAGGGTTGGGTGAGGGCTCGGCTCTTCGCTGGAATCGCTCCGCAGCAAAGCCTCACGCCCATCCCGACCTTCCCCCGCACGCGGGGGAAGGAGACAAGCTGGGCACTTCTTCCGACACAGGCGAATGAGACCAGCCATGACCCTCCGCATCGCCCTCGCCCAGTTCGATTTCCCGGTCGGTGCCGTCGTCCAGAACGCCGAACGGATCGTGGCGATGATCGCCGAGGCGCGCGACGTGCATCGCGCCGACCTGGTGCTGTTCCCGGAGCTCGCGCTCAGCGGTTATCCGCCGGAAGACCTGTTGCTGCGGCCGGGATTCCTTGCCGATTGCGAGGCGGCGCTGCAATCCATCGCCGCCAGTACGCGCGGCATCGTCGCCGTGGTCGGCTGGCCGCAGTCGGCAGGCGCCGTGGTCTACAACGCGGCCAGCGTGCTGCGCGACGGCAGCATCGAGCGCACCTATCGCAAGCGCGAACTGCCCAACTATGCGGTGTTCGACGAGCGCCGCTATTTCGATGTCGACCCCGACGGCGGGGCCTGCGTGTTCGAGGTCGGCGGCATCAACGTCGGCCTGGTGATCTGCGAAGACCTCTGGTTCGCCGAACCGCTGGCCGAGACCGTGCGCGACGGCGCGCGGCTGGTGTTGGTGCCGAATGCCTCGCCGTTCGAGCGCGACAAGCACGCGCAGCGTGATGCCTTGCTCGCACAGCGCGTGCGCGAAACGCTTAACGAAGGCCGAGGTGTAGCGCTGGCCTACCTCAACGTGGTCGGCGGCCAGGACGCGCTCGTCTTCGACGGTGCGTCGGTGCTCGCCGATGGCGACGGCTTGATCCATGCCGCTGCCGCCGCATTCGAGGACCACTGGCTGGTGGCCGATTACGACGATGGCAGCGGCAAGTTCACGCACGTGCACTGGCCACTCGAGGAAGACGAGAGCCGCGACGGGCTGGCCTGGCGCGCAGTGGTGCGCGGTACGCGCGACTACTGCGCCAAGAATGGCTTCCGCAAGGCCTGGCTCGGGCTGTCGGGCGGCATCGATTCGGCGATGGCGCTGGCGATCGCGGTCGATGCGCTCGGCGCCGGCAACGTCACCGCCGTCAGGATGCCGTCGCGTTACACGGCCGACCTCAGCAACGACCTCGCCGCCGAGCAGTGCGACGCGCTCGGCGTGGAACTGCTGACGTTGCCGATCGAGAAGCCCTTTCAGGGCTATCTCGATGCGCTCGCGGACACCTTCGCCGGCAAGGCCGTCGATACGGCCGAGGAAAACCTGCAGTCGCGCACCCGCGGCGCGCTGCTGATGGCGCTGTCGAACAAGTTCGGCGGCCTGCTGCTGACGACCGGCAACAAGAGCGAGTACGCGGTCGGCTACGCCACCATCTACGGCGACATGTGCGGCGGTTACGCGCCGATCAAGGACCTGTACAAGAGCGAGGTGTTCGCGCTGGCGCGCTGGCGCAACACGGTGGCTGGCGCGCCGGTGATCCCGCCCGCGGTGATCGCGCGGCCGCCATCGGCGGAACTGCGCAACAACCAGAAAGACGAGGATTCGCTGCCGCCCTACGACGTGCTCGATGCGATCCTGCTGCGCCACGTCGACCAGGAGCAATCGCGCGCGGAAATCGTGGCGGCCGGGTTCGATGCGGCAACCGTCGACAAGGTCCTGCATCTGGTACGCGTCAGCGAATGGAAGCGCCACCAGGCGGCGCCTGGACCGAAGGTCTCGCGGCGCGCGTTCGGCCGCGAGCGGCGCTATCCGATCAGCAATGGCTACAAAGCCTGAGCAGGCTCCGCGGTCGCGGCATCGAACGCGAAAGGGCAAGAGCAACGCTCCCCCAGCCCCTCCCTTGCAGGGAGGGGAGCCGAACCCGGCGTCGCTGCTCCATCAGCATCGAGTTCCGCTTGTCTCCTCTTTGAAAAAGAGGGGCCGGGGGAGATTTGCTTTTCCCCTGTCGAAGCGGAACGCGCGCAAAAAAAAAGGCCGCTTGAGGCGGCCTTCTTCGAAGATCGGCTAGGACTCAGTCCTTCTTCTGCTTGTCCAGCGCCGACTTCTCTCCCGCGAATGGATTGAGCTTGCGCACCGTCCACGGATAGTCGGGCCAGTCGCCGGTCAGGTACGGATGCTGCGGATCGTTCTGCTGCAGCACGCGTTTGGCGTCGTTGGCGAGCGTCTCGTTGCCCAGGCCGGTGTAAGCCGTGGCGAGGGCCGCGATCGCATCGTTCTGGTACTCGCTCTGCGGATAGGTCTCGAGCAGATACTTGGCGCGATCGGCAGCCGCCACCCAGGCGCCGCGGCGGATGTAGTAGATCGCCGTCTCGATCTCGTGGCGCGCGAACAGGTTGCGCAGCGCGACCATGCGCTGGCGCGCGTCTGCGGCGTAGCGGCTGTTGGAGTAACGCTCGGTGACGATGGTGAAGTCGTTGTAGGCCTGGTTCGGCGTGGCCAGGTCGCGGCGGCTGGCGTCGAGCGACCAGACCTTCTGCAGGAACACGGTGTCGCGATTGGAATTGACCAGGCCGCGCAGGTAGTACATGTAGGCGGTGTTACGGTGCGTGGGATAGGTGCGGATGAAGCGGTCGATGGTGGAAATCGCCTCTTCGTTGTTGCCCATCCTGTACTGCGCATAGGCCGTTTCGATCAATGCCTGTTCGGTGTAATTGCCGTACGGGTACTGCGCCACCAGGCGCTTGTAGTTGTTGACCGCGTTGTCCCAGTTGCCGTTGCGGACCGACTTGTGGCCTTTTTCGTAGAGTTGCTCGACCGGCACGCCCTCGTTCTCGTCGTCGTCCTTGAACATGCCTTTCAGGCGCGCGCAACCGGAGAGGGTGAACAGGGCCAACAGGACCAACAGCAGCGCCGAGCGCAGCATCGGATTGCGCGGGGAGGCGTTGGAAACAAGCGGAAGACGTGAGGTCATGGGCGAAGTCTGGGCGCTGAAGGCACGAAGCGCCGATAATACCAGTCCGCGCGAGGCGGCCCCCTTAACCCACCACAACCCGACGGACCGCCGCCGCATGCGCTCTTCCGATACACAGTCAGATCCTACGCAGTCAGACCCCGAAGTCGCCGCCGAGGACGCAGCGCGCAGCGCGCGCGTGCCGGAGGCCAGCGCCGGGCGGCGCTTCGATGCGGTGCTGGCGGAACTGTTCCCGGAGTTCTCGCGCTCGCGCCTGGCCGAATGGATCAAGTCCGGCGACGCCCTGCTCGATGGTGCGCAGGTACGGCCGCGCGATGCGGTGCGCGGCGGCGAGGCGGTGACGCTGGTGGCGGTGCTCGACACGCAGACGCACGCCCTGCCCGAAGACATCCCGATCGACGTGCTGTACGAGGACAGCGAGGTCTTCGTGCTCGACAAGCCCGCTGGGCTGGTGGTGCATCCGGGCGCCGGCAATCCTGCCGGCACGCTGGTCAACGCCTTGCTGTTCCGCGATCCCGGGCTGTCGGCACTGCCGCGCGCCGGCATCGTGCACCGGCTCGACAAGGACACCTCGGGCGTCATGGTCGTGGCACGTACGCTGCAGGCGCATGCCGCGCTGGTAGCGCAGCTGTCGTCGCGCGACGTCCATCGCCAGTACCTCGCCATCGTCGTCGGCGCGCTCGTCTCCGGCGGCACCGCGAACGCGGCGATCGACCGCCACCCGCGCGACCGCCTCAAGATGACCGTGCGCGAAGACGGCCGCGACGCGGTCACGCACTACCGGCTGCGCGAGCGTTTCCGCGCTCATACCGCGCTCGAATGCAGGCTGGAGACCGGGCGCACGCACCAGATCCGCGTGCACATGGCGCACCTCAAGCACCCGATCCTCGGCGATCCGCTGTACGGCGGTCCGTTGAAATTGCCGAAGGCCGCGAACGAAGCCCTGATCGACGCCCTGCGCGGTTTCAAGCGCCAGGCGTTGCATGCCGAAACGCTGGAATTCACGCATCCGATCAGCGGCGAACCGGTGCGCTGCAGCGCACCGGTCCCGGCCGACATGCAGCACCTGCTGCGCGTGCTGCGCGAGGACAGCGCCGCGCACGCCGAGATCGCACGCCGGTGAGCGCCTGGCTGGCGGCCGACTGGCCGGCGCCGGAAAACGTACGCGCGCTCAC
>JACMKK010000330.1 GCA_014380115.1 Luteimonas sp.
ACGGTGGATACGTTCGGGTTGTGGCGTAAGAAGATCCTCAATCCGGAGTCGAACGTGCAGTTCGGCGAGGGTGGTGCAGGCACGTTCTCCGACGGAAAACTTTACAGCCAGATCAGCGACAAGCGCCATCACGGCCGTAAAGTGCTGACCGAGTTCGTCGCCGCCGGTGCGCCCGACGAGATCCTCTACGTCAGCAAGCCGCACATCGGTACGTTCCGTCTCGTGTCGATGGTCGAGCACATGCGCGCGACGATCGAGGGGCTCGGCGGCGAGATCCGTTTCTCCAGCCGCGTCGACGACGTGCTGGTCGAGACCGATGCCGCCGGTGCGCGCCAGGTGCGCGGCGTGACGCTGGCCGACGGCACGCAGCTGCGCGCCGATCACGTGGTAATCGCGCTTGGCCACAGCGCGCGCGATACGTTCGCGATGCTGCACGAGCGTGGCGTGTTCCTCGAAGCGAAGCCCTTTTCGATCGGCTTGCGCATCGAGCATCCGCAGTCGCTGATCGACCAGGCGCGGTTCGGACCGCAGGCCGGACATCCACTGCTCGGCGCGGCCGATTACAAGCTCGTGCACCACTGCCGCAACGGCCGCTCGGTCTACAGCTTCTGCATGTGCCCGGGCGGTACCGTCGTCGCGGCCGCGAGCGAGCCGGGGCGCGTCGTCACCAACGGCATGAGCCAGTACTCGCGCAACGAGCGCAATGCGAATGCGGCGATCGTGGTCGGGATCACGCCTGAAGACTACTTGCCGTATCACCCCGAAGGCGGACCGCTGGCCGGCATCGCATTGCAGCGGCATTGGGAGGAGCGCGCGTTCGCGCTTGGCGGCGGCGAGTACGAGGCGCCGGGGCAGCTGGTAGGCGATCTGCTCGCCGGGCGCGCGTCGACGGCGTTTGGGTCGATATTGCCGTCGTACACGCCGGGCGTGCGGCTCGGCGATCTGTCGACCGCGTTGCCGGAGTACGCGATCGCGGCGATCCGCGAGGCCTTGCCGGCGTTCGATCGCCAGATCAAGGGGTTCGCGATGCACGATGCGTTGCTGACCGGCGTGGAGACGCGGACCTCGTCGCCGCTGCGGATCACGCGCAATGCCGATGGGCACAGCCTCAATACGCGCGGGTTGTTTCCGGCGGGCGAGGGCGCGGGGTATGCGGGTGGGATTCTTTCCGCGGCCGTCGATGGCATCAAGGCGGCGGAAGCGGTGGCGATGGACTACGTTGCCACCGGGTTGGCGCGGGTGGCGTAGGGTGGGCCCAGGCCCACCGCTCTCGTGTTGGACCGAAATGCGGTGGGCAGGGACCCACCCTGCGTCGCTGGGTCCCCGCTTGACCAGCTTTGCTGTTGAAAGCCGCGGGGGTGACGTCAATGTCAGGAGAACGATGCGATGAAACCCAGGAACAACGGCAAGCCCGACGGCGAAGACGAGCAGCGCCGATTGGCAGTGCTGATCGATGCCGATAACGCGCAGCCGTCGGTGATCGAGGGCTTGCTGGCCGAGGTCGCGAAGTTCGGCGTCGCCAGCGTCAAGCGCATCTATGGGGACTTCACCTCGACGCGCGCGACGCAATGGAAGAACGCGCTGCTGAAGTTCTCGATCAGCCCGGTGCAGCAGTTCGCCTACACCAGCGGCAAGAACGCGACCGACTCGTCGCTGATCATCGACGCGATGGACCTGATGTACACCGGCCGCTTCGACGGCATGTGCCTGGTGTCGAGCGACAGCGACTTCACGCGGTTGGCGCAGCGCATGCGTGAGGAGGGCCTGATCGTCTACGGCTTCGGCGAGCGCAAGACGCCGGATGCGTTCGTGCAGGCCTGCGACAAGTTCATCTACACCGAGGTGTTGCGCGCCGAGCCCCTGCCGACCGCGCCGGCGAAGACGCGCAGCACGAAACCGGCGAAGGCTCCGGCCAAGACCGCGGCGAAGACGGCTGCCCGCGCGCAGGGGAATGCCGCGACGGACATCGCGACGTCCGCGCCGAATCCGGCGTCTACCGCGCCGGCGAAACCCGCAGTGCTTCCGTTGCCACTGGAACTGCTGCGCCGCGCGATCGAGGAAGCCTCCGACGAGCAGGGTTGGGCGCACCTAGGCGCGGTCGGTACCTATCTCACCAAGATCCGCCCCGACTTCGATCCGCGCCTGTACGGGCACAAGAAGCTGAGCGACTTGTTGAAGCGCCATCCACGCTATTTCGCGGTCGAGGAACGCGGTGGCACCGGCGTCGGCAGCAAGAGCATCTATGTGCGCTCATTGGGCTGAGCGCGACGCGTGACTTCGATGGCTTCGGAGAAACCCTTTTCGCCGGCCAGCGAACGCAATCGCGATCCGATCCTCGAGGTGCTGCTCGTGCACTTCGCCGGGCGCCGGCACGTGCTGGAGATCGGCAGCGGCACCGGGCAACACGCGGTGCATTTCGCAGCGGCGATGCCGTGGCTGGTC
The DNA here is from genome assembly GCA_014380115.1 of Luteimonas sp. GTDB lineage: Bacteria > Pseudomonadota > Gammaproteobacteria > Xanthomonadales > Xanthomonadaceae > Luteimonas. The sequence continues at coordinate 2,443 of JACMKK010000330.1, forward strand.
TGGCAGTGTTCGGATCGCGCGGAGTACCTGCCGGGCGTGCGGACCTGGTTGGATGAGGCTGGGTTGCCGAATACGCCGGCGCCGATCGAGTTGGATGTGGCGTCGGAGCGATGGCCATTGCCTTCTCTCCCGCTTGGGAGTCTGCCCCCTCTCCCGCCTGCGGGAGAGGGTTGGGGTGAGGGCGCTCTTGATCCTGGCGTGGAGGGGCAAGATCAAAAGCGCCCTCATCCGGCCTTCGGCCGCCTTCTCCCGCAAGCGGGAGAAGTGAACGGCCGAGCCGGCCAACAGACGCGCCGATTCGATGCACTGTTCAGCGCGAACACCTTGCACATCATGGGATGGGACGAAGTCGAAGCCTTCTTCGCAGGCTTAGGCACGGTGCTGGCCGAGGAGGCGACCGTCGTCGTCTACGGGCCATTCAACTACGACGGCGACTACACCAGCGACAGCAATCGCGAGTTCGACGGCTGGCTGAAGGCGCGGGATCCGCGATCCGGCATCCGCGACTTCGAAGCCATCGATGCGCTGGCACGCGAGATCGGATTGCGCCTGTCGGCCGACATCGCGATGCCGGCCAACAACCGCTGTCTGGTCTGGCGGCGTGGCGCCGCGGCCGCGTCCGACGCGACAACCTGACGCTCGAGGACGACGTCCTACTGCGCGTGCACGACTTCGCCGAGCCGCGATACACCGCGTTCGTCGAACGCTTCCACCGCGAAGTCGTAGGCCTGGTCGATGTTGAGCGCGCGCACTTCCAGCGTCGTGCCGCGCTCGGCGAACACCTGGTAGGTCAGCGTCAGGCGGTCAGGACGCAAGCCCCAGCGCACGTTGTAGCCGACCGCACCCGGTACCGGCTGCCAGCGCACGGTGGCATTGCGGCGATCGGTATCGCGCACGACCGACGCGCCGCGCGGGGCAGCGGGCGCCGCGCCAGCGGCATTGCCGAACACGCGCAG